>NZ_JBQDNB010000017.1:0-88455 GCF_052096715.1 Providencia sp. | reverse complement strand
TTACTCATTGCGCCATTACCGACCGAACGCTGCAGACCTGCAACCGAAGGGCCGTGTCAGACACGCGCACAGCAGTCGATATTATTACTACCGACAGCTGCACGAACAAATTTTTGCATCACAAAGTTAGCTTCATTACCCGGACCGCGAGAAGACCCTGTGGTCATAATCGCTTTTGGACCATATTTTGCTTTAATTGCCAGTAACCGCGAGCTGGCAAATTCAATCGCTTCATCCCAAGAAACCACTTCTAACTTGCCACCACGTTCACGGCGGATCATTGGGTTTTTGAGGCGAGGTGTTAAAATTTTAGTGTCATGAATGAAGTCCCAGCCATAATAGCCTTTCAGGCAGAGCTCTCCTTCATTGGTGTGACCATTTGCGCCTTCTGCGCCAATGATCTTCCCGTTCTCCACCTTCAGGTTTATTTTACAGCCTGAGGCGCAATACGGGCAGACGGTGATGACTTTTTCCATCAACATTGCTCCTATATTTTTCATTTAACGGTTAAATACCGCCTTATCTCCCTTATATATGCAGGGTTTATGCCAGTTTTAATATTTAAACTAAACTTATCTAATCTATTGAATTTAAAAATGATATTTTTTATGCCTATTTTCTCATAGACGAAAAAAACATGAAGTAGAGCCGATCGTCAAAAATGACGAGAGTGGTTTGTCGATGCTAGATGCAAATGGCGGTGCGATAGCTTAATAGTTTAAAAGTGCAGACTGAGGTGCATGTAACATGCTTTTTAATCCGAATGAAAATTGACTATCAAAGATCAATAGTCCCTAATCTTGCATAAAGCGATTAACAAATGATTGAAAGAGACTATAAAGCTCGTTATAAATATTCAGATTATTATGAATAAAAAGGATTTTAGGATCGTTAAAATGAAAATATTATTAATTGAAGATCATGATAAAACAGGAAGTTGGATAAAAAAAGGCTTAGAAGAGGCGGGTTTTACTGTTGATATTGCGACTGATGGTAGGGATGGCCTCTATTTTGCGTTAGAAAATGATTACCAATTAATCATTTTAGATATTATGTTACCCGGTATGGATGGGTGGAATATCTTGAGAATTTTACGAACATCTAAAGCTGTTCCGGTTATTTGTTTAACTGCGCGAGATGCGGTTGATGACCGTGTTAAAGGTTTAGAGTTAGGTGCAAATGACTATTTAGTTAAGCCTTTTTCATTTTCTGAATTATTAGCACGTATTAAAAATCAATTACGCACTCATCAAATCGCGCCGACAGTAATTGAAATTGCTGATCTTAAAGTTGATCTTACTCGGCATGATGTTGAGCGCGGTGGTTTGAAAATCCCTATGACACGCCAAGAATATTCACTATTACTATTTTTTGCGTTACATGTGGATGAAATTTTACCTCGAACGTTAATCGCCAGTGAAGTTTGGGGGATTGATTTTGAAAGTGATACTAATATTGTCGATGTTGCTATTCGTCGATTGAGAAAAAAAGTAGATGATACTTTTGATGTTAAATTAATCGAAACAATTCGAGGTATGGGATATCGCCTCAATAGGCCAACAACATGAAAGTAAAATCATTACGCTTTAAAATTATCACTTTATTTGTCTTGCTGATGGTGGTTAACACTAGCTTTGTGACATTAACATTATATTACTCTCTAAAAAATGAGTTGGTTTCACGTGATGATAATTTACTGGTAAATCGTGCAGATCAACTGGCGAAACTGATTGTTAGCGGCATTGATATTAAAACATTACCTATTTATTTCCAGCGTATGATGGATATGAAACAGGATATTATTCAAATTAAAGATTTAAACAATCATGTGATAGTGGAAACCAATTCAGATATTTTATTAACTTCCCATCTTAAAGTGATTAATTTGGATGAATTGGGATTAAATTCTATCACTCATTGGGAGACTACATCGGGAACGCCAGTATCTGCAATTAGTTTTGATATTCAATCACCTATTGGAAAACTTCAAGTTGTTATTGCTAAAGTCTCTATTGATCGTAACAGTGTGCTAGCTGAATATTTGAAAAAAAGTATCTTTATACCGATTATCTCGATTTTATTTATGGGTATTCTAAGTTTTTGGTTAATTAAACGTGGATTACATGATATTGCCTTGTTGAGTCAGATCACTGCTAATAGTGATATCCATTCACTTGCCGAGAGCATTGATATTGAACAGTTACCGGATGAACTCAAGAATTTAGGTGATTCATTAAATATTATGCGGTCAAGACTGAAAAATGATTTTATTAAATTAACCCAATTATCAGATGATTTGGCACATGAGTTAAGAACACCCATTAATGCGATCCGTGTGCAAAATGAAATTATATTACAGCGACCACGTACTGTGGCTGAATATGAAGCCATTATTGTGAGTAATATTGAAGAGCTAGATAAACTCGCTAAAATTATTCAAAGTGTGTTATTTATCGCTAGGGCGGAAAATAAAAATATCGCGCTAAAAAGAGAAAATCTTCTTTTATCCGGGGTGATTGATGAGGTTTATGACTTATTTTCTCACTATGCAGAAGAAAAGCAAATTCAGTTAATCCATGACGAGTCTTCCCTTCATATTGATGCAGATCGTTTGCTATTGGTTCGAGTTTTAATGAACTTAATTTCAAATGCGATTAAATATTCTTACCCTAATACCCAAGTTACTACGCATATTGAAAGCAATGATGAAAGGTTAATAATTGCGGTTACCAATGAAGGTGACATGATTGCTGTCAAAAATGAGGTTTTTACCCGTTTTTGGCGCGGGGATAACGCTCGCAGTTCTGATGGCAGCGGATTAGGTTTATCAATTGTCCAAGCGATTATGACTTTACATGGCGGTGAAGTTATTTTTGAACGTATTGATAAATATAATGTTGTCACCTTATCTTTCCCTAATTGATAAGGCGAAATGATTAACATGACAATTTTGTCATTAACCCGTCAGCTTGTTTCATTCATTTTTCGGTATAACAATATCAAATTATAAGAATGCGCATTTTATTTCTTCATCAATGTGTTTTCTTTTATGTTTTCAGTTTTTATATAAAACGCTTGTGACTGACTTATGTATTTGAGTTGAGGAAAATAATAATGAAAAAATCGAAAATAACGAAAGATACTGATATTACACCTGAATCTGTTTTCATGATGAAGCGTAGAAATTTACTCAAATTACTGGGGGTTGGCGCGGCAGGATTAGCTGCTAGCTCGGCGGTTAAAGCTGACTTTTTTTCATGGTTTTCGGGTGATGAAAAAATCGTTACGCCTAAAATAGCGACAAGAGAACTCACCTTTATAAAGCCTGAAGCATACCAAAGTGAACTAGTGTTAACGCCTGAGGATAAGGTCACAGGCTATAATAATTTTTATGAATTCGGTTTAAATAAATCTGATCCTGCCGAATATGCACATACCATGAAAACTGATGAGTGGATGGTTTCAATTGAAGGGGAAGTTAACCGTCCAATAACGTTAAGTTTAGATGATATTCGTCATAAATTTACACTAGAAGAACGTATATATCGTATGCGCTGCGTTGAAGCGTGGTCAATGGTCATTCCTTGGATTGGCTTTCCATTAGCGAGCTTGCTTGCATTAGTTGAGCCAACAAGTCGCGCAAAATATGTTGCGTTCGAAACGCGATATGCACCGGAAGAAATGCCGGGTCAAAATAGTCGTTTTGTGGGAGGGGGGCTGCAATATCCTTACGTTGAAGGACTTCGCTTAGACGAAGCCATGAATCCGCTAGCATTTATGGCAACTGGGGTGTATGGCAAAGAATTACCTAATCAAAATGGTGCACCTATTCGTTTAGTTGTTCCGTGGAAATATGGTTTTAAAGGCATTAAATCGATTGTCAAAATTAGATTGACGGAATCCATCCCGCCTACAACATGGAATTTATCTGCGCCAGATGAATATGGTTTTTATGCCAATGTGAACCCAGATGTCAATCATCCTCGTTGGTCTCAAGCCTCAGAGCGTTTTATTGGCTCAGGGGGATTAGGACAAGTCACAAGACAGCCAACATTGCCTTTTAATGGTTATGGCGAAGAGGTTGCGAGTTTATATACAGGTATGGATTTAAGGAGAAACTTTTAATTTATGGATCCACGTCAGATGCCAATTGGTTTGGTAAAAGGTATTTTCCAGTTAATTGCATTACTGCCATTGGCATGGCTTATTTATGCAATTAATCTTCAACAGCTAAGTGCTGATCCCGCAAAGGATATTCAGCATTTTACTGGGCTGACAGCACTGCGTTTATTAGTGTTGATTGCTGTTATTCCTATGCTAGCTCACTACTTAAAATGGAATAATATATTTCAAGTAAGAAAGCTAGTAGGGATATGGTGTTTTGTCTGGGCGACATTGCATTTAACGAGCTATTTATTACTTGAAATAGGTTGGAGTAATGTGGATTTATTTTTCTCAGAAATTTATTCTAGAGTCTATCTAGCAATAGGCTTAATTTGTTGGTTATTTTTATTTGTAATGGCGATAAGTTCTTTTAATTGGTTACGAGTTAAGCTTGGTAAATGGTGGAAAAGAATACACAATTTACTTTACCCTGTGCTGCTATTAGTGGTTTTACACTTTGCGTTATCGATGAAAACAATAACGCCAGAACCGTTTTTTTATCTGGCAATTATCTTATTCGCCTATTCCCACCGATTCTTACAACGGAAGATAAATAGTTAGTTATTGTTTATCTTATTTATCATGTATATAAATTTATTTTTTTAGTTTTAATAATCTTATTGTTTGATATATAAGGTTATTGTTTAATGCATTCTTGTCTACGATACATTTATATCACATTCGTGATGATAGTCACTAATTGACATTTATTTGTTTGCAATTTATCTTCAAATTAATGAAGATAAATTTAATATAATTTTTGAATAATATTATGACCCAAGCATTTATTAAAAAAGAAGGAATTGCGCAGTCTTATCTCTCGCGTTATTTACTGGTCTTAGAGAATGGTAGTCGTCTTAAAACCATTGATGAATTAGCGAAAGATAGTTATCTATCAGTAGGATTGATGCAATCAGCATTGAAATCATTAGAGGCTCTTGGCGCTATTACTATTGAGCGACGGGGTCGTAATGGTAGTTTCGTTACTAAGATTGACCATAAGCTACTTTTTAAATTTGCTAATATCGGTAACGTTGTTTGTGCTATGCCGCTGCCTTATGCAAGAGTTTATGAAGGGCTGGCGAGTGGCTTGAAAGCACAGTTTTTAGAGGTTCCATTCTATTTCGCACATATGCGAGGGTCTGATATTCGCATTGAGTGTTTAGAAAATGGTATTTATGATTTAGCGGTAACTTCACGTTTGGCAGCTGAGCAGCATTTATCTGAGCATAATGTGCATATTGCCCTAGCTCTTGGAAAATATAGCTATGCGCAAGAACATAAATTGATTTATCGCCAAGGTGAGTTGAATAGCATTCGAAAAGTGGGCGTCGACAGAACCTCAACAGACCAGAAAATGATGACGGAACAATGGAGTGCCGGTGGTGACTATATTTTTGTCGATGTTTCATATCATGAATGCGTTAATAAAATAATGAGTCATGAAATTGATGCCGCTATTTGGAACGTCGGCCAGGGTAAAGAGCTAGATCAACTTGGCTTAACAACGCAATCTTTAATTGAGAATAAAAATCTTAGTCATGATTGTTTTTATAAGGCATCAGAAGCGGTTATTTTGACTCGTAAAGATGATTCTCAATTGCAGCAACTCATTAGTACAATGATTGACCCTGATGCTTTGTTAATCCACCAAAAAAATGTAATTGATGGCGTAATTGAACCAGTTTATTGAATTTAAGTTATGGGAGCAGTGAAATATGGAGCAAAGGCTGGCTATTTTATTACAAGGTGGTGTCATTGACCAAGATATTCATGACGGCATGTTGTGTGTAATATCAAATTTGGAGAATGATTGGAAAATAACGATTCGGCACTCTCAAGGCAACATGGCACTAACACACATGGCAAGTGCATTGATGCGTTCTCGAAGAGGGGAAAAAATTGAACCTGTTGATAGTGATATTTTAGATGAAGTTAAACAACTTGAGGATTACCAATTGGTTACGCAGATTCATCAGTCACTCCTTAGTCATTTTCAATTAACGCTAGACCCTGCGGAAGAAGGTTATTTACTCGCAAATATTTATAGTTTGATATTGGCAAATGAGCATAGTTAAATTTTCAGTTTAAATATTCATTATTTTGAATATTTAAATCAGCGCCTATTCTTGCCAACACTAAGGGAAATGTATGTTCATTGAGGCATTAAAAAAACAGAATCCAAAACTCATTGAGGCCGCGACACATTTCTGGCAAAGGGGAGAAATTCTTCCTGATAGCTACATTATTGATGTCGATCAGGTCATAAGCAATGGGCAAAAATTACTGGCGACTGCGCAAGTTAATGGTATTGAGCTCTATGCAATGACTAAGCAAATCGGTCGTAATCCATTTTTGGCGAAAAAATTGATTGAGTTAGGTTATCGCGGTGTTGTTGCTGTTGATTTTAAAGAAGCGGATACCCTAAGTGAGCACCATATACCCTTGAGTCATCTCGGCCATCTAGTCCAGATCCCAGACGCACTTATTAAGCCATTACTACAAGCAGAACCTGAGGTTATCACGTTATTTTCATTAGAAAAAGCGGCTAAAGTTAGTGCGGTGGCGCTGACTTTAAATAGGGTTCAGCCTGTGTTACTAAAGTTCACCCGTGATGGCGACAACCTTTATCCGGGGCAAGAAGCCGGTTTCGATTTTAATAAAATTGAACAAACGGTTACTGAAATAAAAAAATTATCGGGTATTCAAATTGTGGGATTAACTCACTTCCCCTGTCTTTTGTGGAATGAAGAACAACAAACGACACAGATAACCCCGAACCTTCAAACTTTAATGGAATCGGCAAGGGCTTTAAGTTCACTGGGTATTGATGTGAAGCAAATTAATGGCCCATCAGCATCGAGTATTTCTACGCTTCCTTTATTGGCACAGAACGGTATTACTCATACTGAGCCTGGGCATGCTTTTACAGGCACCATTCCTGCTAACCAGTTTGGTACACAACCTGAAAAGATAGCGATGGTTTATTTGACTGAGGTTTCCCATCAATTTGCAGGTAAAACATATTGTTTTGGTGGCGGGTATTATCGAAGAGGAAACGCGAAGAATGCACTGGTTAGAATGTCTGATAACCAGTATCAAAGTGCCGATATTTTGCCACTAGATAGTTCAAGTATTGATTATCACATTCCATTAGCGGGGCAATTTCCTATTGGCTCAGCTGTCGTGATGTGCTTTCGCACACAAATTTTTGCCACTCGTAGCGACGTTGTTTTAATTTCAGGTATTTCTCAAGGAAAACCGAGATTAGAGGGGATTTACAACAGTCAGGGCGAGTGGAAAAAGGAGCGTTATCATGGCTAAGTTTTTAGTTCTCGTCATTGATAGTTTTGGTGTTGGTAGTATGGATGACGTGCCTTCAGTACGGCCGCAAGATATTGGCGCTAATACCTGTGGGCACATCTTTCAATGTAAACCTGATTTACAGCTCCCGATGTTGGAAAAGCTCGGCATTGTTAATGCGCTAGGTTTTCAGGCAAATAATATTAATTTTTCTGATGAAGCAAATGTGGGAACTGCTGACCTTCAACATGATGGCGGCGACACGTTTATGGGGCATCAGGAAATCATGGGCACAAAACCAAAAATTCCTTTACGCATTCCTTTTTCGGTTGTTATTGCCGATGTTGAAACTGCTTTGATAGCTGCTGGCTTCAAGGTGAGCCGAAAAGGAAATAAACCGTTGCAGTATCTCTGTATTAATCAACATGTTGCGATTGGTGATAATCTTGAAGCTGATTTAGGACAAGTATTTAATATTACAGCTAATTTGACTGAAATAGGCTTTGATGAGGTACGTAAAATTGGTGAGATTGTACGCCAGCAAGTGAAAGTTGATAGGGTGATTGCATTTGGTGGTTTGATGGTATCTAGCCAACAAATTCATGATGCAGTCGAGCAAAAAGAAGGCCGATATATTGGAATTAATGCCCCTAAATCAGGGGCATATGATAAGGGTTTTCAGGTTGTTCATATGGGATATGGGGTTGATAGCCAACAACAGGTTCCAGAAAAATTAGCGAAAAAAGGGGTTCAAACGGTCTTAATTGGCAAAGTCGCGGATATTGTTGAAAACCCTCACGGCACCAGCTACAAAAATTTAGTCGATTCACAAACTATTATGGATCTGACTTTTGAGGAAATGTGTGTGCCAGGTGACCGTTTTATTTGTACTAACATTCAAGAGACCGATCTTTCTGGTCATGCTCAAAGTGTTGATCGTTATGCGGATTGTTTAGCTATTGTTGATAAAAATTTAGCTCGCATTATCGAAGTTATGACAAGTGAAGATTGTTTGGTAGTTATGGCTGATCACGGCAATGACCCGACTATTGGTCATAGTAAGCATACGCGAGAAAAAGTTCCGCTGTTAGTTTATCAACCCGGAATTCGCGGTGTCGATATTGGTCACCGTGCAACACTTTCAGATGTTGGGGCGACAGTTTGTGACTTTTTTCATGCAAAATTGCCACAAAATGGTACCTCATTTTTATCATTAATGAATTCACAGGAGAAAGGATAAAAAATGAATAATTACCTTGATCCTACGGGTTATACCTATGCCCATGAGCATTTACATATCGATTTATCCGGTGAGAAAAATAATATTGATTGCCGTTTAGACCAATACACTTTGTTGGTTGCAGAAATGAGCCGGTTATATGATCTCGGTGTGCGCAATATTATTGAGGTAACTAATCGCTATATGGGGCGTAATCCTCAGTTTTTACTCAATATTATGCATGAAAGTAAAATGAATATTGTCGCCTCTACAGGCTATTACCAACAAAAATTTTATCCTGATAGCGTTAAATCATTGAGTGTGAAACAGATAGCGCAAGAGATGATTGATGAGATTGTAATTGGCATTGATGGTACAACGCTAAAAGCGGGTGTTATTGCGGAAATCGGCTCAAGTTTTGAGAAAATAACCGATGATGAACGCAAAGTTTTTGAAGCGGCGGCAATGGCGAGTCTTGAAACTGGACGCCCTATTTCAACACATACGACATTAAGCACTATGGGGTATGAGCAGCTAGTTATGTTAAAGGGATTTGGTATCTCACCTAAAAGTATTGTGATTGGGCATTGTGATTTGAAAGACAATCTTGATGTGATTTTACCGATACTTGAAGAGGGTGGATGGGTGCAATTCGACACTATTGGTAAAAACGATTATTACCCTGATGAAAAACGAATTGAAATGTTAAATGTAGTGAAATCAAAAGGATTTTTAGGGCAAGTAATGCTTTCTATGGATATTACTCGACGTTCTCATTTAAAAGGGAATGGAGGAATAGGTTTTGATTATTTAATCACGACTTTTGTACCTATGTTGATAAACGCAGGTTTCACTCAAAAAGATGTCAATTTAATGTTACGTGATAATCCGATTCAATTTTTTAATTACAATCATAAATAAAAACAGAAGGATGGAGCTATGAAATTCGTTGTTGGCGGACAAATTGAAAAAGAAAAAATTGCAGACAGTATTCGTGCACTTGCTGGTGATAAAGCAGAATCTGTTGTTGTCATGAATGATATAGAAGCTGCAATGGCGCTCAAAAGTGGTGCTGTAGACTATTACCTTGGAGCCTGTAATACCGGGGGTGGTGGTGCACTGGCAATGGCTATTGCTATTGTTGGCATGGGATCTTGTGCAACTGTGGGTATGCCAGGAAAAATTTTATCTGATGATGAAATTATTGAGCATGTCAAAAATGGCAAAAAAGCATTTGGTTTTACAGGACAAGATATTGATGTTGTGTTGCCTGTGATTATTAAGGCCATTTTCTCTGAGTAAGGGGTAGGTTATGGCACAAGATTTTTTGTTGCGGCTTATTGAAGTCGACCCTCTCAAAGCGATGTTGCTTGCTTTGATTGGCGCAATATCTGCCATGATGGCAAACCGAGGAATTGCAGTGTTTCATGATGGCTTGCGGCCACTGATCCCTGAATATTTGGAAGGGCGTATGAGCCGTAAAGCTCTCGCTGCAACCAGTTTTGCGCTAAGTTTTGGTTTAATTATCGGTTTTGGTATTCCATTTTCATTAGCTGCACCAATTATTCTTGTTCACAGTTTGCTCCTCGGTACTGATGTTATTGGTATCTGGTGTGCGGATAGTAAAAAAGGGTTTATTTTATCGGGTATTATTGGTGCGCTTTATGCTGTTGGGTTACTGACAGGTCTGCGTTCTATCGTTGAAATTTTCTCAATGCTACCTGTTAACTTTATGAATAACTTGAGTAAAGTGGGAGACCCTATTGTTGTGTGTTTCTCATTATTCCCAGCGGTTGTTGTAGGTTATCAGTATGGCTATCGCAAAGGGATTTGGGTGCTAGTTGCGACTATCATTGGTTATTTAGGTACACAATCAGTCGGTAGCTTGACATTTGGTGGCCTAATTGAAAAACCAGTTAAACTCGATCCAAACGGTACCGCATTATTACTGGCGATGGTCGCAATGTTCTATTTTGCGATGAAAGAACGCCCTCCTCAACGTACTGATGACGGTCAAAAAGGGGCAAATGAAATGTTGGTGGGGTTATTTTCCAGCCGCATCGAACGTATTCAGAAAAATAAATGGTTGTTGATCCTCAGTGGTGGTTTAACCGCGGTGGCGGCGACGATGTCATTTAGTTTATTAGCAGAAGGACCTGTATCACTGCAATTAATGGCTCAAGGAGAGCAAAGTAGCGCAATGTTGGTCGCATTAGCGCGAGCTATTAGCTTTGTCCCATTAGTAGGTACGACTGCTATAGCAACAGGGGTGTACAGCCCTGATGGCATGAAATTTGTTTTTGTTGCCGGATTAGCAACAAGTAATCCTTGGATAGCATTTATTGCTGGTTGTGTGATTATGTTCTTAGAAATCATCATGCTAGCAAAGATTGCGATTTGGCTTGATAAATACCCTGGCGTTAAAGCATGCGGTGATCATATCCGTACTGCGATTACGCGTATGTTAGAAATTTCCTTATTAGTTGGCGGGATGATTGCATCAAATGCGATTTTACCGGGAATGGGCTTTATGGTTGTTGCAGGGATTTACCTACTAAATCGAACTTCTAAGCGACCATTTGTTGAGATGGCGATAGGCCCAATAGCAACGATTATTGTGGGTATTCTTGCCAATATTATTCATCTCGTTGGTTTGAGCTAATTTAGATACGTTAGATAAAAGAGAGTGAAAATGAAAACATATCCGTTACAAAGCATGACGATGGATCAGGCACAACAAAAACAGTTTCGTTTGGTTGATATTATTTGTCAGCATTTTCCGGGTAGTGATTTTCTCACTCAGGGTGATTTGGGGTTGGTTCCGGGTCTTAATCAGCCTCAAATCACGCAACGAGTCGAACAGGTTTTGGCTGACTTTTTTAGCGCCGAGTCAGCCGCTTTAGTGGGAGGGGCAGGGACTGGAGCATTAAGAGTTGGCCTTGCCGCGATGCTAAAATCAGGTGAAACTTTACTGGTTCATGATGCGCCTATTTATCCGACAACACGTGTCTCGATTGAACAAATGGGGATCAAAGTAATCACAGCGAATTTTAATCAGTTAGCAGAGGTTAAAAAGGTAATAAAAGCACACTCACCAAAAGCATGTTTGATACAGCATACTCGTCAAAAAATGGATGATAGTTATTATCTACCTGATGTTATTGAGTTGATGAATTCCTTTCAGATCCCAACAATTATTGATGACAATTATGCAGTAATGAAAACATCTCAAATTGGTTGTGAAGCCAACGCATCATTATCTACCTTTTCCAGTTTTAAATTACTGGGACCCGCTGGTGTTGGGGTGATCGTTGGGGAACGACAATGGATAAGTAAGATACGTGCAACAATGTATTCAGGGGGGAGCCAGATCCAAGGGTATCAGGCGATGGAAGTGCTACGTGGTTTAGTGTTTGCACCTGTGACTCATGCTGTCCAAGCAAGCGTGAATGATGAGTTAGTTGTACGATTAAATCATGGTGAAATCAGAGCGGTTAAACATGCTTTTTTAGCAAATGCACAATCAAAAGTATTGTTAATTGAATTTAATCAACCGATTGCCAAGCAGGTACTCGCTAAAGCGACGGAGATGGGGGCTTTACCTTATCCTGTGGGAGCTGAATCACGATTTGAAATTCCACCTTTGTTTTATCGAATTTCAGGCACGTTTAGGGAAGCCGCACCAGACTTGGAAGAACGGATGATCCGTATTAATCCTAACCGTAGCGGTGCTGAGACGATAATGCGTATTTTACGTAATAGTTGCAGTGAATTGTGATGATAAGCTAAAAATATAATAGAATATATTGTGATTTTATTTTGAGTGGAATTTATTTTTTACTCTAACTTTTAAAAGTAAAGGCTTGAACTTAATTATTAACGCCAAGCCTTATTTACTTTATGTGTGATAAATTAAATTGCTTTTAATTTTCTTATTGTGATTTACTCCTGATTAAATGTTGCTCAATAGAATGACGAGTTGAGGGAGCGCTACTATTTTCAGTAAAACTAAGTGCTATTGCTGCGCGCTCATTGCTATTCATTAGAGAAAAAGGTTTTGCTATACCGTTAATTTTACTGTGAGATATTTCTCCAGCCTTAATATGTGAGGCTATTGCAGCTTGATTTGCATGAGACATATTATTTTCAGTAAAGCTTAACGAGACGATAGCCTTTTCATTCGCATTCATTTGTGAAAGCGGTTTTGAAATACCATTAATTCTAGTGACGGGTAAATTGGCAGCTTTAATATGTGCGGCAATTGCGGCTTGATTGGCATAAGACGTATTATTTTCAGTAAAGCCTAATGAGATAACTGCATTTTCATGAGATGTATTATCCGCATAAACAGTCGCACTCATCATCAAAGAAAATATAGTGGGGAATATGTACTTCTTCATCTTAAAACCTTATTAAATAAAATTTTTCATACTCAGGTTGAGAATGAGTTAAATAACTTCATTGCAAGATGATGTTTGAAATTCAGCATCTTTCGATGAAGTTGTATTTTCAATTTCATGAATTTAAATAAAACAATTAAATCAATAGCTAAATTAATAACTATCATTTTTAATTGATTTAAAATAAATGTGATTTATTATTCATATATACAGGTGATTATGATTAATTTATATTAAATAAAAATAACAAAAAAATTATTCTTAACACGCTCTTAATATAGGTCATGGGTATTGATGCTAAAATTGACATTTATGCAAATAATGAATGCATAAGATGCATTCGACTATTTTGAGGTGGAAAGATTAAGTATGAGATAGTGCAGATTTTACCGATATTAAAGACGAAAAAGTGGCAAAGTTGAGGTACTATCAGAGGTATTAAAATGCAAAATAATGAATATTGCTGTATTGATTGATCAGAGGAAAAAAGATGATTGCTGTTATTTTTGAATTACAGGCGAATGAAGGGCAACAAGAGAATTATTTAGCGCTAGCTCAACAATTGAAAGAGTCATTGATTGAAATTAACGGTTTTATCTCTATCGAACGATTTCAAAGTTTAAGTGACAATAACAAATTGTTGTCTCTTTCTTTTTGGGAAAGTGAGGATGCAGTCATGGTATGGAGAAATACTGAATTACATCGGCTAGCACAAGCAAAGGGGCGAGAGTCTATTTTGAAATATTATCGTTTGCGAGTCGCTTCCGTGATCCGTGATTATGGGTTAAATGAGCGCGAAATGGTGCCGCCTGACAGTCTTAATTACCATAACTAAAATTATTATGACTCAATGTTTTAAAATCCCCTCGCGACTTTAGTGAGATTACCTTAGTCGCAAGGGCGGTAATATACTGAGCCTTTAATGGATTAAACTTAGTTTGTGGTTTGTTTTACAATAATGGTCTGTTTTTCTTTATTGGCAAACCAGCGTTCACGTAATAAATCGTATGCCAGATTAAATGCATAAGTATAGAAAAGGAAGAAGGCAAAGAAGCCGACTTCTAATAAAAATGCATTCCATAGCGACATTTTTAATAATAGTGCCAATATTGGTACGCCCATGACAACAAAACTGAGTTCAAAGCCAATGGCGTGAGCAACGCGTACCTTTGCAGGTCTAGGTCCTTTTGATAAAGGCCAGTAGCGATCGAACAGCATGTTATAAAATAAGTTTAATAACATCGCGAGAGTTGATAACACAATGGCGACGGTTCCCATTTCAAAAATTGAGCGTCCTAAAAGCCATGCACTGACCGGCGCAGTTATCGCAATCGCGATGACTTCAAATGACACTGCGTGAAAAATACGTTCAGTTAATGTTTTTTTGTTTTTGCTCATACCTACCTCAAGTTCATTATTCAGATGTTTATTACTCAATAGAAAACGAGTGCAATTATTTTCTATTTTGTATATAAATACAAAATGGCAGCCATCGATAAAACCGATACCTTATGAACTATTCTATAGACACATTGCGTACCTTTGTTGAAGCCGCATCACTTAAATCTTTTTCTGCGGCGGCAAGAAAGCTCAATAAAAGTCAGTCAACAATTAGTAGCGCTATCAGTGGATTTGAAGATGATATGGGTTTTTCTTTATTTGATAGGCAGGGCAGAGAGTCAACGCTGACTTTTGCAGGCCGAAAAGTATTGAGTTTGGTGGAAGATATATTATCGGCTGATGAACGTTTACAGGCATTAAGAGTTGAGTTATCGCCTGAAATTGAACCCCGATTAAGCTGTGCTTTTTCTGATGTTTATCAGCCTCCTCATGCAGAGGATTTGTTGATAACGTTAGATAAGCAGTTTCCGCATATTGAATTTGAATTTTTGATTGCTGAAAATGATGACGTTATTAATATGCTGCAAAATCAACAGGCGCATATTGGTATGATGGAATCACGAATTGAGTATCCTGCTGATATCGCATTTGCTCGTCTGCCTATTCAAGGTGAGCTCGGATTATATGTACTTAAAACACATCCACTTGCTCATGAAAAAAATATTACTCATCAAGATTTAACGAAAACACGTCAGCTCAGGCTCAGCAGTGGCACAGGAACAATTATTAATAGTGAGAGAAATTGGTTTGCTCCTAATTATTTATTATTACTTGAAATGGCTGAACAAGGTATGGGATGGGTCATATTACCGACTTGGTTAGTGAGGCAATTTGGCCATGATTTACTGGCTAGTCTTAATTATACTCAATGGCCTAAAAAAATAGATGTTGATTTAGTTTGGTCTAAAAATAGCCCTCCAGGCAAAGCCGGTTATTGGTTAATTGACAAATTACTAAAAGATAATGGGTTTAATAAACAATAACTGTTTGTAACAATATATTACCATGTAAATATAGGTAATAATGTTTTGATAAATGGAATTATAAAGCTAGTCTGATTAATCACAACATCGTTATTTTGAATAATTGAGAGAGCAAAATGAAAAAACTATTAGTACCTACACTGTTAGCCGTTGTATCTACTATGTCTTTTAATCTTTACGCTGCCTCTGCTCCAGTGGAAAACCAAAAAGAAGTCGTCAAAAATAATTTAAATGCTTATGAACAAATTATGGTTGGAAAAGTATGGGAAACAACTGGTGCTTTAGATCAAGATAAAAAAGCTGTAAATTCAGATGATAAGCAAGTTGCCAATTTTTTTGGTTTAGCTGAATATTACCCTGATGGATCGTTTAATATGACAACCTTTGATGGTAAACCAAAAATGAAAGGTGATTGGTCATTTAGTGAAGAGGGTAAAACACGTTCATTAACAGCAAAAGACGATAAAGGTGATGTTTTATTTACACGTGTTGTCGAAAATGTCACGGTAACACCTGAAGAGTACACTTATAGAATTTATCCAGAACAGGATAATAAGACTAAATATTTTGATATCGTCCATAAAGTGAAAAAATAAAATTTAAATAGATTAATGCCGTGTTGTATATAGCGGCATTAAATTTTTATATTAATTCAATTCCACTATTTTTATAATAGCCATTCTTTGTATTTCCCTCGGTAAATTAATCGTTCATAAATAATGAAACTTTATTGATTTCAGTATTTTTATTAAACGACCTAGTTGCGTTTTATCGTATTAATCATTGTTGCTAATTTTGCAAAAGTCTTTTGTTATATCACCACTTGGTGACAAAATATAGTGGTATACAATAGAGCTCAGTCGGATGGTCTAACGTATTTATGGCTATCTAAATTATTTTTTAACAAAAATACATCAATGATCTTCTATACTTAATCGGTATCTGTTCTGTCATAAAGTATAGTGATGGGGCAAATTAAGATATGAATTTTAGTGAAGTTTATTAAAGAGAGGATAATATGGGCGTTCCATTGTTAGGTCTTGGTACTTTCCGTTTAAAAGACGATGTCGTGATTGATTCAGTAAAAACGGCATTAGAATTAGGTTATCGGGCAATTGATACTGCACAGATTTATGAAAATGAAGCTGCGGTTGGAAAAGCGATAGCCGAAAGCGGGGTACCGCGTCATGAGCTCTATATTACGACTAAAATTTGGATTGAGAATTTTAGTAAAGAAAAATTGATCCCGAGTTTGAAAAAAAGTTTAAGTGACTTACAAACTGACTATGTGGATTTAACATTAATTCACTGGCCATCACCTAATGATGCAGTGTCAGTTGATGAATTTATGACGGCGTTATTAGAAGCAAAAACGCAAGGGTTGACACGCGAAATTGGTATTTCTAACTTTACTATTCCATTAATGGAAAAAGCGATTGAAGCGGTTGGGGCTGAAAATATTGCGACTAATCAAATAGAACTATCACCTTACCTTCAAAATAGAAAAGTGGTTGAATGGGCGAATAAGCATGGCATTCATATCACGTCATATATGACGTTAGCTTATGGTAAAGCGTTAGAAGATGATGTGATTAAGAGCATTGCTAAAAAACATAGCGCCACGCCAGCACAAATTATTTTGGCTTGGGCGATGGGCGAAGGGTATTCAGTTATTCCTTCATCCACCAAGCGCGAAAATTTGGCAAGTAACTTATTGAGTGTTGATATTAAATTAGATGCTGATGATAAAAAAGCGATTGCTGCACTCGATTGTGATGGCCGTTTAGTAAATCCTGAAGGGCTAGCACCACAGTGGGATTGATCAGTAATCTCAAATTACGTTAAACATAAAGGGCAATGGCGATAGATATCGTCATTGCCCTTTATTTAAAAATAAGGTCTAAAAAAGCGAATATTATTTAAAACAAGTTTGTGCCCAGCGAGCTAAACCTGCGGTAACCGAACCAAAATCATCGCCTCGAACAATAGGAATATTAGGTAATTGTTGGCTAATGGCTTGGTGTAGAATAGGTGAACGAGCACTACCACCGGTAATAAAAATAGCGTCCGGTTGTATACCACCTTGAGTGACCGCCTCTTTAACTAATTCAATCATTTTACTTTTAGGCGATTCAATTGATTCAACCATTTGTTCTCGCTGAATATTAACTTCTAAATTTTCATTTATTAATGAAATTTTTGCTAAATAACTTTCATTATCTGATAATGCGATTTTGGCTTCTTCCGCTTTACGTACAATACTGTAGCCGAGCGTTTCATTATAGATTTCAAGCAAACGAGCTAATTTTTCAGGTTCTTGTGCTTCTTGCTTTAAGCGAGTTAAGGCCATCAGATTTTGTCGTGAATAAAAGTCTTTTTGTGCCTCGACATTATTTATTGCAATAGGATTCCAAAATTGCAGTAATGGCATTTTAATTCCTGACGATGATTGGCTTTCCATTCCAAAAAGACTCATTAACTGTTTTAGCGCGATAAATATATCAAGATCATTACCACCAACACGTTGGCCTGTATGCGCTAAAAGTGATGCGGTACGATCTTGAGCTGCTCGGTAGCTTGGCCCCATCTGAATTAAAGAACAGTCGGTTGTACCACCACCAATATCAACTACTAACACTATTTGATCTTTATTTAATGTCGCTTCATATTCAAGGCCTGCGGCAACGGGCTCAAATTGGAACGCGATATTTTTAAATCCAGCACGTTTTGCTGCTCGAATTAGAATGGCTTCAGCTTGTTGGTTTGCTAATTCACCACCACGACCATGAAAATTGATTGGGCGTCCAATAACGGTATCTGAAATAGTTTCGAGGGTATTTTTTTCAGCTGTTTGCTTTATATTTGCCATCATGGCGCATACGAGATCTTCAAAGAAGCTAACTTGTACTTCATGGAGGCCAGATGCCCCAAGAAAGGATTTAGGCGATTTAACATAGTAAACATCCCGAGGATCGCTTAAATATAATTCGAGAGCTGCTTGGCCAAAAACAATATCTTCGGGTACTAAATCGATTCCTTCATCTCGATTGAAAGCAATCGATCTTCTTAGTATTTGTTTTCCTACTTCATCAGATGGCGAGATATTGCAGTGACGAAATAAGTGCTCAGAGACTGATTCTCTTGTTGGTGCGCAAAGGGTAGAGGGAATATAAACATTATTACCTTCTAGCGGTAATAGCATTGGGTTTCCATCATTCATTATTGCGACAGAACAGTTGGATGTCCCGTAGTCAAAACCAATAAACATCTCGCCTCCAAATTTTGGACTTGCCTGAAAAAAAGGGGGGAAACTTTATATCAAGCGCCGGTGAATTGCTATCGGATTTATGGTTTTATTTAGAAAAACCCTCTATTGCTTTTTTCATGGGCCATCTGCTGGGATTAGGAATTAAATAATTTGCTATAAAACCTATTTTGCTCAAAGTTATCATGATAATAATGGGCTAAAGTCTTACCTGTGATTTTGCTAAATTTGATTGGAGAATAAGATGAGTAAAACAAATATTGAGCTGAAATCAACCATTACATGTCCTGAATGTGGGGCTTCTCAGGTAGAAGAAATGCCAACGAATGCATGTCAGTGGTTTTATGAATGTAAACATTGTGGTGTATTATTGAAACCGCTAGAAGGTGACTGTTGTGTTTTTTGTTCTTACGGATCAGTTAAATGTCCGCCAATTCAAGAAGCTAATCTTTCTGGGGTGGCATCATGTTGCACTGCGAATTTAAATAATTAATAATCTGATTTTACTGTAGATTACTTTGCTAATTAAAATAGTTATGACAGGTAATTATTTATATTAAGGTAAATTATTATTCTTTATATCTGACTTATCGTCAATATAATGAGTTACAATACATGTCCTTATCTTAAATTAATTCATAATTAAATGTCTTTATTACACTATACTTGATAATTATAATTTACAATATTTTTTCCAAATAATATTAAAGTCATCATTTGGAAACTCTTTATCATCTCTATCTATGAGTGGAATTGAAACGACATTTCGGCCATCACTATGTAGGTATGTTTTGACGATAAAACGTTTATAACTATAGTTATTTTGACTGGTGAATATTAAAACATCTCCACATACATAGCCAAGCATACCATGATCTAATGTTTCCCTTACTTCATGATATTTTACATTTTTATATTCTGCTGTTTTGGGGAAAGCTAAAAAATCTTCAACGGCTTTTTGTGATTTTTTTACAATATCTAAATCGGGTGTATAGTTAGTGGCTACACCGCCAATAAAGGATGTGCCAGCGACAAGACCCACTATTAAAAATAAAAATACTTTATTTTTCATAATTTAAGTTTCTTAATATATTTATCTTATCAGTTATCACCTTAAAGTTAGCATAAATTAATTTATAACAATATATGAGGGACACAATAGTAGTTAATAAGCAACGGAAAATTACATCTTTAAATGAATTGTCATATCAAAGATCTTTTTGATGACTAAAGTGATAATTTCACTCGTATTAATACTTACCAGACATTAATGAATCATTATTTTCTTGTCAAATAAAAGCATTATTTTTTGAGATTTGAATTTATTAATTTAGCCATTTGAATTGCCTCAATAAGCTGTGCCCGATTTACCCGAGGGCTATTACTATCGAGTAATTCTTGCCAAATGTTAATTGCTTTTTCATAGTTAGCGTTCATAAAGGCATCAGAGGCAATTAACATGAGGGCGGTGACTTCATTTTTATCTAAACTTAAAGCTTTATCGATCACAGCTCGAGCGTCATTCGTAAGATTTTGGCCTGCTTGATAATATAATACAGTGGCAATAGCTGAATACAGTTGCGCATTTTCTCCACTATATTTAATTGCTCTTTGATATGCTAAAAGCGCATTTTCATAACTGTTTTGATATAAATAATATTCACCGAGAGTTGCCCATAACTCACCATTTTGGGGGGATTGTCTTATATTCTGTTGTAGACGAAGCAGGTCATTTTGTTCTTGTTGTAATGGTGAGAAAGATAATAAGGGATCAGAAATTCTTTGGTATTCATGATAAGCCTGCTGAAAGCGTGGCAGGGTGAGATAACCTGCAATAGCACACAAAAGTAGGGTAAATAATAATAGATTAATTTTTTTATTCCAACCTTTAAGGCTGCTATTCTTTTCGGTGACTGTACCGATAATTTGTTCTGTATCATTTGCCTGTATTTGTGTTAACGGGGAACCTGTATGTTCTAGGCGCTTTGTTTTGATTGTCCGCCACAAGATAAAAAAAATAAAAATAAATGCGGTCGGAGGAAGTGCCCATAATAAAAGTGTTTCGTTATTTAATGGTGGGTTATAGCGGACAAAATCGCCGTAGCGATCCGTCATATAGGTCATAATCTGTGGTTCTGATTTTCCTTCTTCAACCATTTTGAATACTTGATGGCGCATACTAACTGCTGTGGGGGCATTGGATTCTAATAGATTTTGATTTTGACATTGTGGGCAACGCAGCTGCGAGGCAATCTGTAAAGAATAATCTTGTTGTTCAGGTGAGCTAAATTGCCAAGTATCCACAATTTGTGCTTGGGCAATAAACGTAATTGAAAGGAAGAATAGAAGATAAATAAATTTAAACATTATTTGTTCTTCCTTTTATCCAGCCTATTAATGCCCCTAGGCACATAATAAATGCGCCTCCCCAAATCCATTGAATTCCATCTTGTACGTAGAAGCGAATGGCGTAGCGGTCTGTACCTGTTTTTTCACCTAATACGGCATACCAATTACGTATTAATCCCCAATAGATCCCTGGCTCAATCATTAATTGCTGGCGGGCAGTATAAAAACGGCGCTCAGTTATGATGCTATGTAGATGATGGTTGTTTTGGCTAATTTGGATAATAGCTTTTTCGGTAGTGTAATTTGATTTTGCATCGAGCTGTAATTGCTGAAGATTAAATTGGTATCCTGCCAGTGTAACTGTTTGGCCTAGAGATATATTGACACTAATTTCTTGTCTACTGCCAATGGATAAGGCAATACCAGCCGCAAAGATAATCACGCCCGTGTGCGCAACTAAGACTGATATTTTTGCATTGATGGCTTTTAATGGACGTAGCCAAAGTATCAGTAAAACTGCAATAAGTAATGAACAAGAGAGTGTAATAACTAAGCCATGAGACCATAATATGAGTGCAGTAGTTGTACTTGATAAACAAATGACAACTGCTTGCCATTTAAAAGTATGATTACTTTTTTTCTGATAGGCGAACGCACTTAACGTTATCACCAGTAGCATGATAATACCGAATGGTAATAAGGTTTGGTTAAAATAAGGTGCTCCTACTGAAATCTTTCCCCATCCTAGTAGGCTGTATAACATAGGGTAGAGGGTTCCGGTCAGTACAATAAATAGCACTGTAGAGAATAAGATTAAAGTCAGTAATAAATAGATTTCCCTATTGCCCTTAGGAGGACTCAACGAATTATTGAATTTTGCTCGCCAACCGTAAATAAATAGTGCGGCAATACTGAGAACGCTAAATAGCAAAAATAAAGGTACAGCTCTAACGTTATCGAGTGCAAAGGCGTGCACGGAGACTAAAATTCCGGAACGAACAATGAGTGTACCGAGTAAGGATAAAATAAAGGTAATAATCGCCAATAATATGGACCAATGACGATATATACCGGTTTTGCGTGAAGCCGTTAAACTATGGAGTAAGGCAGTGGATGATAGCCAAGGCAATAAAGAGGCGTTTTCTACGGGATCCCAAAACCACCAACCGCCCCAGCCCAGTTCGCTATATGCCCACCATGAGCCTAAAACTATGCCTAATGTCAGTATGCACCAGCTAGGCACTGCAAAGCGCCAGCACACCCAAGCGATAGATTGGCCAAAATTACCGAATAACAGTGCCGCAAGGACTAATGCAGCAACGATAATGAGCCCACTATAGCCTAGATACAATAATGGTGGGTGTAAGATAAGCCCCCAGTGTTGCAACATGGGGTTGAGGTCGCGTCCTTCGATGGCGGGTGGAAAAATGCGGGCAAAGGGGTCTGAATAGATAACAATAAAGAGTAATAATGCGGCGATAATAACGGCAAGCACGATAAGTGTTAGCGAAAAAATAGGATGATTTTGTCGGCGATAGCGCCAAGCAAATAACGCACTCCAACTCGAAAGGAAAACGACCCATAGCAATAAAGAACCTTCATGTCCGCCCCAAACTGCGGCTACTTTCATCGCTAATGGCGATAATCGATGGCTATGTTGTGCCACATAAACCACAGAAAAGTCACTTTGAATAAAGCTGATAGTGAGACAGATAAAGGCGCTAACTAGGCATAAAAATTGTAGCAGGCTCCAAAGCACGTTCAGAGACATTTGCCTCGGAACGTGCTTGAAGATCCCCACAAATCCTAATATCGCTTGAAAACTGGTGATACACAACGCCAATAATAGGCAGATGAAACCAATTTCCGGGATGATTAGTTCCAAATATCACCCTTATTATTTAATGAATCACGCAACGGTTAATTGACCCGCATAGAGGACAAAGAAACGCAGTAGAAATACGCCAAGTAAACTTGCCCCACTAACAAGTAAAACGCGAAATGCACCATTACCACGGTTCTGCCATTTTTTAAGCGCCAACGGAATAATGAAGCCAATACCGATTACGCCAATCCAAAACCACCACGTCCAAAAGCCCCCGCCCAATGCGGCTACTAATGAACGCACTTTGCCACCATCTCCTAAGGCGAGTCCGACAAAAAATGCCGCAAGTAAGAAGAGTTCTAACCAAACGACAAAACTTTCCACTCGATGAAGAAAGGCAGATTCTTGGTTATGAATATTTTTACGATAGCGTAATGCAATAGCAATTAATGAGACAGCTATCCCCGATGATATTCCTGAAAATAAGAATAAAGCTGGTAATAAAGGATTGTTTAAGAATGGATATGATTTTAATGCGGATAATAAAAACCCCGTATATGCGCCGAGTAAAACCGCTAGAACTAACATGGTAATATCAAGCGTGCGCATGACTTTATTTAACAGCGTTAATAACCGAGGAATAATTGTTAATTTAGGTAGCCACCGATGCTGTAATGCAATAACTTCTTTTTCAAAGATTTTAGCCAACCATATGACTAATACAGCCATGTAGACTTGAAATAACATGACACCCATCGACATCACTGAGGTTGGGCTGTAATGAAACATCAATTTCCAAAATGTCCATGGACGAGTTAAATGGAGAATGAGGATTAATAAGCCAATCACGATGGTACTCGGTGCTAACAATAAAGTGGTACGCATTAATGTGCTTTCGCTACTTGCTGCGTTTGGATAATACTGACGGAGTAAAACGGCGATGACAACTAAGCCCGCAGAGATACCGATAAGAAATAAATAAACCGCAATTGGCCAATCCCATACTAGAGATTCAAAATGGAAAGCGGACGCAGTTTTCATTGGCTAACCTCCCCATATTTGAAGGGAACTCGATAAACTTTGGGGCGTGTACCGAGTGCAATTTTGAATCTATAAGTTGGTTTTTGTCCAAGCATTTTGGAAACATCGCTTTGTGGATCATCTAAATTGCCAAAAATCAGTGCTTTGGTTGGACATGATTCTACACAGGCGGGCTGTTTACCTTTTTTCAGGTTGGTCTTACGGCAAAAATCACATTTATCTGCGGTCTTATTGACGGGGTGAATGAATCTAACGCGATATGGGCAAGCGGCAATGCAGTATTGGCAGCCAACACATAAGTCAGGATTAACATCAACAATACCGGTTGTTTTATCGATAAAAGAAGCGCCCGTTGGACAGACATCGACGCAAGGGGCATTTTCACAATGTTGGCAGGAATGACGAAAAAAACGATATTTAACGTCAGGAAATTCACCAATCGGTTCGCTACGGATAATGGTCAGCCGTGATACCCCTTCGGGGACTTGGTTGACTTCGCGACATGCATCCATGCAAGCCGTACAGCCGATACACAAATTTTCATCGTGGATCATGCCATAGCGAACGCCATCTATTTTCATGGTGTTCGCTAGCGTGTGGCTAGTTATCCCCCCAATCGCCGCCAGTGCTCCGGAATAAATAATGAATTGACGACGAGAGCAACTCATGGCTGCTCCTTAAGCAATTTAACCGCTGCTGGGTTGAAATTAGGATTATCACGTTGATCTGAATGACAATCTACGCAAATTTTGACTTTTCCTTTATCGGTTAGTACTTTCATTGCATCTTGTTGCGGATGCAGGTCATGACAACTAGCACAAGCGACTTTGGTAACGTGGACATCATGAGGCCAAAATGCTTTTTGCAGCTGTTCGGGTAAGTGGCACGACAAACAGACTGTATTTTGTTGCTCTACGCTATACATCGGGTTATTAAAGCGCATCACATCTTTTACGCCTTCTCGATGGTCTGGGCCTGGATTACCATGGCAGTTGGTGCAGGTAACGGGCAACTTATTGTTTGGATTGACCACTGATGCGTGAGTGCCATGCATACCTTCTTTATCGGGCTTATGGCAATCAAGACAAGCACTATCTGCGCTGCGCTGCTGTGTGACAACCCAACGATCGCCGGCGGCTTTTTCCTCAGCTATTTGAGGCGTCGCGAATGCTGATACTGCCCATAAAAAGCCTGATGCCAGCACCCCGGCAGTTAATAACGAACGTAATACGCTCATATTCACTCCATTGGTTATGTCGCCTCTTTGTCTTTAATAGCACAGAGGCGAGTAGAGGTTATTTGGCTAACAGGTCATTTTTACGCGCTTGAGCATCCCACTCTGGCACGACAGTTTTCATGAACTCTTGTTTTTCAGCATTGATTTTCTGCATATCTAAGCCAATCGCTTGCTGAGCTTTCTCTTTGGTTGAGATATCTGGAATGGCAATTTCATGAGTAATGCCTTTTGAACCGAGTAAACGTGCCAGTTTAGTACGTGCGTCAGCGGCTTTATCTAATGAACCCCCTAACATACGTAGCCCTTCATCAGGTGCATGCATGTGAATGCCGTGTGATGCGATAGCTAAATCCCAACGCCATTGAGCGTGGCGAATATCAGTAAGGATTGGCTGCATTTCTTCTTGGGTTGCACCCGCGTCCCAAGCTGCTTTTGCTTCAAAGTGAGCGCGAACTAACTGATCTTCTGCTTTAACTTTCATCTCTTGGATGGCTTTTTTACGTTCCGCAACAACGTCTTGTAGTTGTTGTTTGCTTTGAGTATGACAATTGCTACAGGTTTGCTCAAAGTTATCGAATGGATTACCAATTTTATGGCTGGTATATAATTCGCCTTTATCGTTTTGCAGTTTTGGCATATGGCAATCAATGCAAGTGACGTTATTTTTACCGTGAATACCTGCACTCCAAGTTTCATATTCAGGGTGTTGGGCTTTTAACATTGGTGCTTTTGATAACGTGTTGGTCCAGTCGGAGAATCCTATTTTGTCGTAGTACACTTCCATTTCTTCGACTTTGGTACCGTTATCCCAAGGGAATTTGACTGATTTATTTTCACCAGAGAAATAGTATTCAACGTGGCATTGACCGCATACCATGGATTGTTGGTCGAAACGACTTGCTTTATCAAAGGGCTTGCCAATAGTTTCCATTGCCCGTTCTGCGTATGGGCGTGTGAGGGTTAACTCGGGTTTTCCTTTTGCAAACTCAGGGGAATCGGTCTTATGGCAATCGCCACAGCCCAAAACATTGACTACTTCTGGTCCACCTTTTGCCCATTTACCTTGAAAATAGCCATCTTCGCCATGTTCTTGAATTAATCTGGCGACATCCGGGCTTTTACAGCTCCAGCAAGCCATCGGTAAAGGACCGTCTTGGGCATCTTTGGGCGCGCCAGTACGTAAGGTTTCACGAACATCAATGATTGCGTATGCGTGACCACGCGGTTTGTTATAGTCACGGGAGAAAGGATATCCAGCCCAAAGGATCACTAATCGTGGATCTTCAGCAAGGGCATCTTCACGATTTGATTGTTCTGATGTAGCTCGCCAAGAATGGTATTGATCTGGATAAGCCGCTTCAAAGGTTTCGTTTCGGGTATTAATTGTCGATACATTATCTGTATTCGGCGTTTGTGCATGAACGGAAGTAAAGAGAAATATTCCTGCAATCAAACTCAGTAAGTACAGAGTGTTATTTCTTATCTTTGCCATAAGAGCCTCGAGTAGGGTAAATCAGCCATCCCATAAGCTGACACCTTTTATTATTCGAGCTGTAGTTGTGTTGGTTTTGTGTCTTACTACAATTCGAATTATTTAGGGTATATTTTTAGTTATATAAATTTGATAGCAAGCGCACATTTGCCATCAATGACATTGCCAACTTATATGTTTAACAAAAAACCACACAAAAAATATTGTTTTTGATCAAAGGTAAATTTGAATTAAGTGATTTAATATCAAAAATTAAATAAAAGTACGTTAATAGTGGAATTGATATAGTAATTAGAGATGAATTAAAAAACTGTATTTTGTATTTTTCAGTTAAGAATGATTCTTATTATTTATTTAAAATAATTATTTAATAACCAATTGAATTTAAACACTTAATATTATTTAACTCACGAATGGTGATTATTCTGTTTTTGACGCATAAATTAAAATGTGCGTAGTATCAAAAAAATAAAATATAAATTTTACTAAAATGACCTTTCATATACCACTTTAGTAGTATATATCGATGTTAATTAAAAAATATGTCATTACAACTTAAGCTTAAATGGGGATTCTATATTTACAGATTGTTAATGAATAATTATGAAAACCGTATAATACCTCTTTTTATAGCGAGTTAATGCTTAGTCTAATATTTGAATAGTTTCTGGCTGATTTATATTCATAGTGAATAAATTACTCCTGTTACCTATTAGGTAGTATGTATTTTTGTCCTCTCA
Source organism: Providencia sp. (assembly GCF_052096715.1). Classification (NCBI taxonomy): domain Bacteria; kingdom Pseudomonadati; phylum Pseudomonadota; class Gammaproteobacteria; order Enterobacterales; family Morganellaceae; genus Providencia; species Providencia sp. Next base: position 61,036 of record NZ_JBQDNB010000017.1, on the reverse strand, counting down.
CTCGTTAATATTCATGCTAAATACACGCATAAAAAATGCGGTTTATCAGTTCTTTTTAGTACTTTTTTGTTGGGCAATGTAAAGGAAAAAACATGGTTGATATCACCCGTAGGGGCGTATTAACTGGTGCGTGGCGTAATGCAGCTCCGGTAGTTAGACCGCCATGGAGTGGTACTGAACAGCATTTTATTGAGCTGTGTACGCGTTGCAACGCTTGTCTAGCGAGTTGCGAGACCTCTATTTTGCAGCCCGGACCTGGCGGATATCCTGTCGTTGATTTTAAGCGCGGGGAATGCACTTTTTGCTATGCCTGTGCAGCATCTTGCCCTGAACCTATTTTCCTCCCTCAGCAAACCCAACCTTGGAATATCTCGATATCTATCGATCAAAGCTGTCTTGCCTATAAATCAATCGAATGTCGGCGTTGTGAAGACAGTTGTGAGCCTCAAGTGATTTCTTTTCGTCCATCACTGGTCGGTATTTATCAACCAAAAATAGAACAACAGGGCTGTACAGGTTGTGGCGCCTGTGTTGCAGGATGCCCCGTATCGGCCATAACCGTGGAGCGTGAACATGCACGATAACTGGCAAGTGTGCAGTTTAATTGTACAAGTAAAAAGTGAACGAATATCTGCTGTGACAGAAAAACTGAATCAATTTCCTCATTGTGAGGTAGCTATTAGTTCACCTGAAAATGGGAAATTGATTGTCGTCGTCGAAGGGCAGCATAGTAAAACTTTGTTAGATACTATTGATTTAGCACGCAATATCGAAGGCGTGCTAGATGTTTCACTGGTTTATCACCAGCAGGATGAGCAATGTGAGGAAAATGATGAAACTCAGTCGTCGTAGCTTTATGAAAGCCAATGCGATAGCGGCCGCTGCTGCGGCGGCAGGCATTGGTGTACCAAGTATCGCGAAAGCGGTCGTTGGACAACAAGAAAGTATCAAGTGGGATAAAGCCCCGTGTCGTTTCTGCGGTACTGGCTGTGGCGTGCTTGTCGGCACACAAAATGGCCGTATTGTCGCGAGCCAAGGTGACCCAGAAGCACCAGTCAACCGTGGTCTTAATTGTATCAAGGGCTATTTCCTACCAAAGATTATGTACGGGAAAGACCGTTTAACCCAGCCATTGCTGCGTATGAAAGATGGCGAATATGATAAAAATGGTGAGTTTACCCCAATTACATGGGAACAAGCCTTTGATGTCATGGAAGAAAAAACGAAAGCAACACTGAAAGAAAAAGGTCCTGAAGGTATTGGGATGTTTGGTTCAGGTCAATGGACAGTTTGGGAAGGTTATGCGGCCTCTAAATTGTTTAAAGGTGGTTTTCGTTCAAATAACCTCGATCCAAATGCACGCCACTGTATGGCCTCTGCGGTCGTTGGTTTTATGCGTACTTTCGGTATGGATGAGCCGATGGGCTGTTACGATGATATTGAACATGCGGATGCCTTTGTGCTTTGGGGCTCTAATATGGCAGAAATGCACCCAATATTATGGTCGCGTATTACAAATCGTCGTTTATCAAATCCTGATGTCCATGTTGCAGTTTTATCAACTTATAAACATCGTAGTTTTGAATTAGCGGATAATGGTATTGTTTTCGCGCCGCAATCCGATTTGGTTATCTTAAATTACATTGCTAACTATATTATTCAAAACAATGCAGTTAACCAAGATTTCCTAGATAAACACGTTAATTTACGTCGTGGTGCAACGGATATCGGTTATGGCCTTCGTCCAACGCATCCATTAGAAAAAAATGCCAAAAATCCAGGGTCTGATGCTTCTGAACCGATGACTTGGGATGAATATAAAGCTTTCGTTGCGGAATATACGTTAGATAAAACCGCTGAAATGACGGGAGTACCGAAAGATCAGCTAGAAGAATTGGCGAAACTCTACGCCGATCCAAAAATTAAAGTCGTTTCATATTGGACGATGGGTTTTAACCAACATACTCGCGGTGTTTGGGCGAATAACCTTGCTTATAACCTTCATTTATTAACCGGTAAAATTTCTCAACCAGGTTGTGGTCCTTTCTCTTTGACAGGGCAACCATCTGCCTGCGGTACAGCACGTGAAGTGGGAACATTCTCACACCGTTTACCTGCGGATATGGTAGTGACTAATGAAAAACACCGTGAAAAAGTGGAAGGTGTTTGGCAACTACCTGCGGGCACTATCCCTGAAAAAGTTGGATTACATGCAGTCGCGCAAGACCGTGCATTGAAAGACGGTAAACTCAATTTTTATTGGGTGATGTGTAACAACAATATGCAAGCAGGGCCGAATATCAATGAAGATCGCCTGCCGGGCTGGCGCGATCCGCGCAACTTTATTGTTGTTTCAGACCCTTATCCTACCGTGAGTGCACTAGCCGCTGACTTGATTTTACCCACGGCAATGTGGGTCGAAAAAGAAGGTGCTTATGGTAATGCAGAGCGCCGTACTCAGTTTTGGCGTCAGCAAATTCAAGGTCCAGGCGAATCAAAGTCAGATTTAATGCAGATGGTGCTGTTTTCTCGTCGCTTTAAAGTCGAAGAAGTATGGCCTGAAGAATTGTTAGCTAAAAAACCTGAATATCGTGGAAAAACACTGTATGACGTGTTGTTTGCTAATGAAGCGGTGACTAAATTCCCAGTGACTGAATTAGCTGAAGACCAATTAAACGACGAATCTCGTGAGCTTGGTTTCTATTTACAAAAAGGCTTGTTTGAAGAGTATGCCGGTTTTGGTCGTGGACATGGTCATGACCTTGCTGATTTTGATGCTTATCACCAAGCTCGTGGTATCCGCTGGCCAGTTGTAGAAGGTAAAGAAACACAGTGGCGTTATAGCGAAGGGAATGACCCTTATGTTAAAGCTGGGCAAGGTTATCAGTTTTACGGTAAACCAGACGGTAAAGCCGTTATTTTTGCATTGCCATTTGAGCCTGCGGCTGAATCACCTGATAAAGAATACGATTTATGGCTTTCAACTGGGCGAGTGCTGGAGCATTGGCATACGGGAAGCATGACGCGCCGTGTCCCTGAGCTGCACCGTGCATTCCCAGAGTCGGTTGTCTTTATGCATCCATTAGACGCAAAAGATAGAGGCTTGCGTCGTGGCGATAAAGTCAAAGTGGTTTCTCGTCGTGGTGATGTGACCACAATAGTGGAAACTCGTGGTCGTAATAAACCACCGAAAGGCTTGGTGTATATGGCATTCTTTGATGCTTCCCAGTTGGTCAATAACTTGACGTTGGATGCGACAGATCCACTTTCTAAAGAAACGGATTACAAAAAATGTGCCGTTAAACTGGAAAAGGTGTAATTGGCAATGCCCCAGAACGCTAAGTCTCAAAAGACTAAGTCCCAGAACAGCCGCCGTCGTTTTCTGCGCGACATTGCTCGCACAGCAGGCGGACTGGCGGCGGTTGGTGTGGTACTGGGGCTACAGCAACAAACTTCCCGTGCGAGTGGTGTACGACTCCGCCCGCCGGGAGCGCTTGCTGAAAATGCATTTTCGAGTGCTTGTGTTCGTTGCGGTCAATGTGTTCAAGCCTGTCCTTATGACATGTTGAAATTAGCTACGTTGGCATCCGGTCTTGAGTCAGGTACGCCGTATTTCATAGCCCGCGAAATTCCTTGCGAGATGTGTGAAGACATTCCTTGTGCCAAGGTGTGCCCAAGTGGTGCATTGGATAAAAACATGGAATCGATTAATGATGCTCGGATGGGATTGGCTGTTTTACTCGATCACGAAAACTGCCTTAATTTTCAAGGGCTACGATGTGATGTGTGTTACCGCGTTTGTCCGTTAATTGATGAAGCAATCACACTTGAACTTGAACAAAATCATCGCACTGGTAAGCATGCACGCTTCTTACCCACGGTAAATAGCAATTTCTGCACGGGATGCGGAAAGTGTGAGCAGGCTTGTGTACTGGAAGAGTCCGCGATTAAAGTTTTACCAAGAGAATTAGCCAAGGGCGAGTTAGGACATCATTACCGTTTCGGTTGGTTGGAGGGAAGCAATGGCAAATCGTAAGCACGATGCCGGACGTGAGGCTCTGGCTAAAAAAGGGTGGTGGCAAAGCCATAAATGGCTGGTTTTAAGGCGAACAAGTCAACTTTTGGTCTTGGCTATGTTTCTAAGTGGTCCATGGTTTGGTGTGTGGATCTTACATGGAAATTATAGCAGTAGCATATTGTTGGATGTTGTTCCATTAACTGATCCGCTTATTACGCTGGAAAGCTTAGCAAGTGGTTACTTACCTGGTATTTCAGCATTAATTGGTGCGGCTCTCGTTTTTGCTGTTTATGCATTGCTGGGAAAACGGTTTTTTTGTAGCTGGGTGTGTCCTGTTAATCCAATCACCGACGCAGCCGCATGGTTACGTCGTAAATTCGAGTTGAATCAATCTGCAACAATTCCTCGCAATATTCGGTATGTATTGTTGGGTGTGATTTTAATTGGTTCAGCTATAACAGGCACCTTGTTATGGGAATGGTTAAATCCAGTTTCGTTAATGGGGCGTAGCCTTATTTTTGGTTTTGGCAGTGGTGCTTTGGTTTTAGTTGCACTGTTTTTATTCGATTTATTAGTCGTGGAACATGGATGGTGCGGTCACCTTTGCCCCCTTGGTGCCTTGTATGGCGTAACGGGTTGTAAAGGTGCACTGGCTGTTACAGCGGAAAGAAAAGAAAATTGTAACCGCTGTATGGATTGTTTTCACGTTTGTCCGGAGCCGCATGTTTTGCGGTTGCCGGTTCTCGATAAACAAGCCCCTGCACTGATTTCAGATATGGATTGCATCACTTGCGGTCGTTGTATCGATGTCTGTGCTGAGGATGTTTTTAAAATAACACTACGATGGAGTTCGGGAGCTAAATCATGAAAAATCATGCCCTGAAAAAAACAATAAGCCGTTGGATGGCTGGTATGGCCTTGGTTGTAAGTAGTTTTGTTTTAGCTGCTAACGGTGTGGATTTTAATCAGTCACCTGAAGTTTCAGGCACGCCAGAAGGGGGCATCCATGTTCCTAAAGAGCAAGAAAAAATGGCGTTGAACTACGTTAATCAGCCGCCGATGATCCCTCATAGTGTTGATGGGTATCAAATCACAACAAATACCAACCGTTGTTTACAGTGCCATGGCGTTGAAAACTATCGTACTACGGGTGCGCCAAGAGTGAGCCCGACTCACTTTATGGATGCTAGCGGTAAAGTTCTGGGTGAAGTTTCACCTAATCGTTATTTTTGTTTGCAGTGCCATGTACCGCAATCAGATACACCACCGATTGTTGATAATACTTTTGCCCCATCCAAAGGCTTTGGTAAATAAGGGGGAGATATGGCCAATAAAAATGAGAATCAAGCAGGTAGTGATAAACCCAAAAAGTCAGGCTTGATAGGGCTTATCCGCCGGCTTTGGCAGTGGTGGCGTCGTCCTAGCCGTTTAGCACTTGGAACACTTTTACTGATTGGTTTTGTCAGTGGCGTGATTTTCTGGGGTGGATTTAATACGGGAATGGAAAAAGCCAATACAGAAGAGTTTTGTATTAGCTGTCATGAGATGCGTGAAAATGTCTATGAAGAATATATGGATACTATTCACTATACTAACCGTAGTGGTGTAAGAGCAACCTGTCCTGACTGCCACGTACCACATGAATTTGGACCTAAAATGGTCAGAAAAATTCAGGCGAGTAAAGAGTTGTACGGTAAAATCTTTGGCATTATCGATACGCCTCAAAAATTTGAAGATCATCGTTTAGCGATGGCTCAAAGTGAGTGGCGGCGCATGAAAGATAATAATTCTCAGGAGTGTCGTAATTGCCACAACTTTGAATACATGGATTTCACCGCACAAAAAAGTGTCGCATCAAAAATGCATGACCAAGCTGTACAAGATGGCAAAACCTGTATTGATTGCCATAAAGGTATTGCACATAAATTGCCGGATATGCGTGATGTTGAACCGGGCTTTTAGGAAGAATGACTTGTTCTGATTGGTTGTGATGGACTGATTTAGATCAGCGAATCGAATAACAGCGTGTAGTTAACGTACAATCAGTTCGAATAATGATGATAAATAGGCTAGTCGGCAGTTAAATGCTTGACTAGCCTAAATTATATTTGTGTTAAATCAATAAATTTGTTGTAGTTATGTGTATCGTAGATTGAACTAGTACAAAGCTAACTAACGACATAAATTGGGGCTATTAAACTATGTGGAAAAAGCTTCACCAACTTGCCATTCCTGTGAACCTATATCGCTTGTGCGGATATCTCGCACCTTGGTTTATTGTCTTGAGCGTAATTTTTCTCGCGGCTGGCTGGATTTGGGGATTTGGCTTTGCGCCAACAGATAAAACACAAAGTGATAGCTACCGTATTATGTATATTCACGTGCCGGCTGCAATGTGGTCGATGGGTATTTATGCGACTATGGCAATCACTGCGTTTATTGGTCTTATTTGGCAAATGAAAGTATCTGAGCTTGCAATCGCTGCCATGGCACCTATTGGCGCTGTATTTACCTTTATTGCCTTAGTTACCGGTGCCACATGGGGGAAACCTATGTGGGGCGCATGGTGGGTTTGGGATGCACGTCTAACCTCAGAACTGATTTTATTTTTTCTTTATGTTGGAATTATTGCCTTATGGCATGCATTCGATGATCGTCGCATTGCGGGTAAAGCAGCAGCAATATTAGTCTTAATTGGTGTTATTAATTTACCTATCATCCATTATTCTGTCGAATGGTGGCAAACATTGCATCAGCCTTCGACTCGAATGCAGCAAAGTATTAATCCAGCAATGCGGACACCATTGCGTTTAGCTATCCTTGGTTATCTATTTCTGTTTATATCGTTGACATTAATTCGCTTACGCAGCCAATTATTACTGTTAGAGCGTAATCGTCCATGGGTTCTAGATATCGTCAATAAGCGAGGACAAAAATAATGAATAGCGCTTTTGCATCTTGGACGGATTTTTTTGCCATGGGTGGCTATGGATTCTATGTATGGTTAGCTGTAGCTTTAGCATTGGTGCCGATATTATTGTTGTGCTTGCATACCTATATTCAAAGAAAAATGATTTTTACGGCAATTATTCAGCAACAAGCACGTGAAGTTAGACAAAAAGCCGCAAGAGCTCGCCGGGAGGGGATGTGAATATACGCCGAAAAAATAGATTATGGTTAATTTGCGCTATATTGGTGGGTGCTGGTTTAACAATAGCATTAATATTATATGCATTACGTTCAAGCATTGATTTGTTCTATACACCCGGTGAAATCATTTATGGTAAGCGGGAAACACAGCAAATTCCTGAGGTAGGACAGCGTTTACGTGTTGGTGGTATGGTGATGCCAGGCACGGTGGTTCGCGATCCTGAATCATTAAAAGTTACTTTTACTGTGTATGATGCGGAAGCGGAAATTGAAGTCAGTTATGATGGTATTTTGCCTGACTTGTTTCGTGAAGGACAAGGTGTGGTTGTGCAAGGTGAGCTTGAAGAAAATAATCATGTTTTAGCTAAAGAAGTATTAGCAAAGCACGATGAAAATTATACACCACCAGAGATAGAACAAGCGATGCAAGAAAATCATCGAAGACCTGCTGCGGTCTATAAGGATAACGCATCATGATCCCTGAGATTGGTAGCATCTTGCTATGTTTGGCATTGGGTATTGCGGTATTGCTATCTTTTTATCCACTCTGGGGTGTCGCGCGTAATGACTCTCGGCTGATGGCGTCATCTCGTCCTCTTGCATGGCTGCTTTTTTTGTGTGTGACGGGCGCATTTTTAGTATTAGTGAATGCCTTTGTTGTTAATGATTTCTCTGTCACTTATGTGGCGAATAACTCGAACACGTTATTACCTGTCTGGTATCGAGTTGCTGCTACATGGGGTGCTCATGAAGGTTCTTTGCTTTTGTGGGTTTTATTAATGAGCGGTTGGACATTTGCTGTCGCTCTTTGTAGTTATCGTATGCCATTGGATATTGTAGCGCGTGTATTGGCTGTGATGGGCATGGTCAGTGTCGGTTTCTTGTTATTTATTATCTTTACCTCAAACCCATTCTCACGCACGTTGCCTGCATTTCCTATTGAAGGGCGAGATTTAAACCCGCTGTTACAAGACCCCGGCTTAATTTTCCATCCTCCATTATTATATATGGGCTATGTTGGATTCTCGGTTGCTTTTGCTTTTGCTATTGCCGCATTATTGAGTGGTCGACTCGATAGCGCTTTCACCCGTTTTGCACGTCCTTGGACAATGGCTGCTTGGTTCTTCCTCACACTCGGTATTATGTTAGGTTCTGCATGGGCGTATTATGAACTGGGCTGGGGAGGCTGGTGGTTCTGGGACCCAGTTGAAAATGCATCGTTTATGCCATGGTTGGTCGGCACCGCACTAATCCACTCATTGTCGGTGACGGAACAAAGAGCGACATTCAAAGCGTGGTCACTGTTACTTTCTATTTCCGCGTTCTCATTGTGTTTGCTTGGCACCTTCTTAGTTCGCTCTGGGGTGTTGGTCTCTGTCCATGCCTTTGCGTCTGATCCATCCCGTGGCCTGTTTATATTAGCCTTTATGATCTTAGTGATTGGCGGATCGTTACTGGTATTTGCTGTTCGGGGTCATAAAATTCGCTCGAAAGTGAATAACTCGCTGTGGTCTCGTGAGTCCTTGTTGCTTGGTAACAATGTCATCCTAACCGCAGCAATGTTAGTCGTGTTACTTGGTACGTTACTACCTTTAGTGCATAAGCAACTTGGCTTAGGGACTATCTCAATCGGCGAACCTTTCTTTAATACGATGTTTATTGTGTTAATGGTACCTTTTGCTCTGTTGTTAGGTATCGGGCCATTAGTTCGTTGGGGACGCGATCGCCCAGCCGCTATTCGAAAAATACTGATTTTTGCCCTAGTCATGGCACTGATATTGTCTTTCTTATTGCCTTGGTTGATGGAAGATAGAGTTGAAGCGCTGACTTATCTTGGCTTGATGATGGCGAGTTGGATAGTCATTCTTGCATTCGTCGAAATGAAAATACGGATTAGCAAGAAAATTAAATTAACATCAAGTTATTGGGGAATGGTGTTGGCTCATTTAGGTTTGGCCGTCACGATTGTCGGGATCGCATTTAGTCAAAATTATAGTATTGAACGAGATGTCAAAATGAAGCCCGGTGATAGTATTTCTATTCGCGCTTATACCTTTGTTTTTAACGGTGTACATGAAGCTAATGGTCCGAATTATCAAGGGGTTATTGGTAGCATCTCGGTTAAAGAAAATGATAAAGTATTAACGACTTTACTGCCTGAAAAACGCTTTTATAAGACCAGTCGTGCAGTGATGACGGAAGCAGCTATTGATGGTGGTTTTACCCGTGATTTATACGCGGCTTTAGGTGAGGAAATTACTAAAGACGTCTGGACACTGCGTTTATATTATAAGCCTTTTGTGCGTTGGATTTGGTCAGGTGGTATTTTGATGTCTATTGGCGCGCTATTTTGCTTGTTTGACCCACGCTATCGCCGTCGTAAAGCTGAAGGGGAGGCTGCATGAGTCGTAAAGTATTTTTAATCCCTTTTATTATATTTACGGCGATTGCTGCTGTGCTTTTATGGCAGTTGATGCGTAATGCTGAAGGGGATGATCCTCGCTTATTAGAATCTGCATTAATTGGTAAGCCCGTGCCGGTGTTTCGTTTGGAATCATTAGAGAATCCAGGGCAACATTATGAATCGGATGTGCTCAACCAAGGTAAACCAATTCTATTAAATGTTTGGGCGACATGGTGTCCTACTTGTCGTGCCGAACATCAATATCTGAATACACTTTCGGCGCAAGGAGTGCGTGTTGTTGGTCTTAATTATAAAGACAATCGGCAAAAAGCGATTGGTTGGCTACGTGAGCTGGGCAACCCTTATGCGCTGAGTTTATTTGATGGTGAAGGTATGTTGGGCTTAGATCTTGGCGTTTATGGTGCACCTGAAACTTTTCTTATTGATGGCAATGGCATTATTCGTTATCGCCATGCAGGGGCTATGGATGAGCAAGTGTGGGAAAAAGAGTTGAAGCCACTGTGGGACCGTTATAGCAAGGAGGCCAGCCAATGAAATATTTATTAGGCTTGCTGATGTTTGCGCTCAGTGCAACCGTTACTTTTGCGGCGACAGAAGTGTTTACTTTTGATAATGAACAACAAGAGCAGCAGTTTCGTAAATTAACGGAAGAGTTACGCTGCCCTAAATGTCAAAATAACAGTATTGCTGACTCTAACTCAATGATTGCGCTAGATTTACGTCAAAAAGTGTATGAATTGATGAAAGAGGGTAAAAATCGCGATGAAATCATTGATTATATGGTGGCGCGATATGGTTACTTTGTCACTTATAATCCACCATTAACTCCTTTAACGGTGATACTTTGGGGGCTCCCATTTGCCGCTATAGCCGTGGGTGGGTGGATTATTTTTGCACGTTCTAAAAAACGGGTACGCATTAAAAATTCATCCCTAAATGATGAAGATGATTTACCTGAATCATCACGAGCGAGTATTTGGGTCTATGTGCCGGGTATTATTATTGCCGTTGGCATTGGAGCAGTGGCGTATTATCAAGTCGGAAGCTATAGCAAAGTTGCAGATTGGAATATTGCTTACCAGCAAGCCCCCGCTTTGCTTGATAGAGCCCTTGACCCAAAAGAACCGCCACTTAATAATGAAGAGATGGAACGTTTGGCATTAGGCTTACGCACTCGTTTACAAGAAGATCCACAAAACGTAGAAGCATGGGTAATGCTAGGGCGTATCGGCATGGTATTGAGTAATGCGACGATGGCAACAGATGCTTATGGTCGAGCTTACCGCTTATCGCCGAATGATGAAGGTGTGGCGATGGGATATGCAGAAGTGTTAACCCGTTCATCTGATCCGGAAGATAATCGTGAAGGTACTGAGCTACTGAAAAAATTGATTGCTGAAAATCGAACTAATGTTAAAGCATTAAGTTTGTTTGCATTCAATGCCTTTGAGCAAGAGCAATATGCAGAAGCCATTTCAGCTTGGCAAATGATGTTAAAATTATTGCCTGAAAACGATCAGCGCCGAACCATTATCGAGCGAAGTGTAGAACAAGCTTTAGTGTTGCTACACGAGAAAAAAGGTACGGCAGGCAGCCAATAATCTTTAAAAGTAGTTAGTCATTATATAAGCGGGCGCAATTGCGCCCGTTTTTATCAGTGTTGTAATGATAATCCTCACTAATACGCATTTCTCCATTTGTGATCTTCCTCCCAATATACAAAGAATAAATTCTATTGAAAATAATTCGATAATATTCAGTTATTTTATCTTTATAGTAAAATAAAGATAAATATAATTGATGTTATTTAAGATTTATTTGACTTTAAATTGGATTTAAATTAATTCATTTAATGAAATATTAAAAATATTTTTATAGTTAATTTTAATTAACTGAATTTGTATATTTTTTTGTTTTAATTAGCCTAATTTATAGGTTGCTATATTATCTTGATATAAATGATGTATTTAGCTTTAAGACTGCATTTTTGTTTTTTTTTGTTTTTAGTTTTATGCTTTTTGCTTTTTTTTGCTTTTGAATGGGAACATATGATTATAGTCACATTAACTTAACAAGGTATAAATTAGAGTTAATGCCATGAGGTAAAATGGCATGAAAGCAGAACGACATAAGAAAATAATTAATTTTTTAAAAAAAACAGGCTCAGCGAAAGTTTCTGTTTTATCGAAAGAACTTAATGTCACTAAAGAAACGATTAGGGCAGATTTAAATTCTTTAGCAAAAAAAGGCATTATTAGTCGCTGTCATGGCGGTGCCTATATTGAATTTGAAACTTTAGATAAAGTTGCCAAAAAGGAAATAATTCAATTTCTTGAATGTAATGAAAGCTTTAATGATAAAACAAATAAGGATGATGCCGTGTTAGGTAAAGTTTGCGTATTAGGTTCATTTAATGTTGATATGATTAGTTATTTACCCCGATTACCTGAAGCGGGTGAATCATTATTAGCAAACAAATTTATATTCTCCCCAGGTGGTAAAGGCTGTAATCAAGCTTTAGCTGCAAGCTATTCAGATTCTCAGGTGCATTTTATTACTAAAATAGGAACTGACCAATTTAGTGAATATGCTATAAACTTTATTTCATCATCTAAAATTAAAACATCAACCATATACCAAACAGAAAAATATCAAACAGGTACAGCTTCAATATTTGTATCCGAAAATAGTGGTGAAAATATTATTTCTATTTATCCTGGATCTAATATGGATATTACCGCTGATGAGGTTAAAATTCAAAAGGATAGGGTGATTAATTCAAATGTTATCCTACTACAATTAGAAACAAATATTGATGCATTAAAAGAAATTATTTCCATCGGTAATGAATATAATATTCCAATTATATTAAATCCTGCACCTTACAACGATATAGTGAATGAGTTAATTGATAAAATAGATATTTTAACACCGAATGAAACCGAAGCGAGTTTGCTTTCTGATATTAATGTGATTGATATAGAAACAGCGAAAAAAGCAGCGAAAGTTATCTATGAAAAAGGTGTTAAAAAGGTTGTCATTACGCTTGGTAGTAAAGGCTCTATCGCTTATGACGGTAATAAATTTATTTATTCACCGGCTTATACCGCAGTAGTGAAGAATACCGCGGGGGCGGGTGATGCATTTAATGGTGCATTGGCGGCATCATTAGCGAAAGGTAAGCAATTTTCTTATGCATTACGTTACGCCTCAGCATTCTCATCTCTTGCAGTTGAAACCGGTAATGCTTCTGAAATGCCCGATGACATTAATGTCATGCATCGAATTAATCAAACAACTTACTCTCAGGTTGTTACTCAATCTCCTGAATAAATTAATAGTCTGAAAGAGGAATAAAAATGAAAATTTTATTTATTGGTGAGTCATGGCACATTCACATGATCCATACCAAAGGTTATGACAGCTTTACTTCAAGTAAATATGAAGAAGGTGCGACTTTTTTATTAGGCTGTTTGAAAAGCAAAGGAATTGAAATTGACTATATGCCAGCACACACAGTGCAAATGGCATTTCCTAAAACAGTTGAAGAGTTGGCTAAATACGATGTAGTTGTGATTAGCGATATTGGTGCTAATACATTTTTATTACAAAATGATACTTTCTACAATATGAAAGTATTACCAAATGCTTTAGAGCTCATTAAACAATATGTTATTAATGGTGGCGGCTTGTTAATGATAGGGGGTTATTTATCCTTTATGGGTATTGAGGCTAAAGCAAATTATAAAAATACATTACTCGCAGATGTATTACCTGTAGAAATGCTTAATGGTGATGATCGAGTTGAAAAACCAGAAGGTATTTTTGCATCACCCGTTAATTCTGAACATGATTCAGTAAAAGGCTTTAGCAATTGGCCAATGTTCTTGGGTTATAACAAAGTTACAGCTAAAGAAAATACAGAAGTTGTATTAAATATTGGTGAAGATCCTTTATTGGTATTTGGCCAATATGAAAAAGGCAAAACTGGTTGTTTTATGAGTGACTGTTCGCCGCACTGGGGAAGTCGTGAGTTTTTAGCTTGGGAATATTATACCGATATGTGGGTAAATATTTTAAAACAAGTTTCTCGCTAATTTATAAAATTAAAATTCTAAAAATAAAGAAAATAAGTGCAGAGTTTTCTCTGCGCTTAACCTACCGATTACAATAATAATGACTCATAGTCAAAATCCATAAGGAATATTTTATGAGTACAAAAAGTTATTCTACCCCTTTTCTTATGATAGCGACGGTTTTGGCCGGTATGCTGTCACCAATGCAATCCGCCGTAAATGGGCAGCTTGGAGATGTATTAAAAGACGGAAATGCGAGTGCCGTTATTTCTTTTGCTAGTGGTTTAGTTGTTATGTTTTTTGTCATTCTAGCGAAAAAACAAACTCGCCAACAATTTGCAGCAATTCCGAGTTTAATTAAAAATAAGAAAATACCTTTATGGAATTGGTTTGCTGGCCTTTGTGGTGCGATGGTCGTTTTTTCTGAAGGAGCATCTGCAAGTGCACTTGGTATTGCTACATTCCAAACAGCGCTTATTTCAGCACTCTTGTTATCAGGTTTACTGTGTGACCGATTTGGTATTGGTATCGATGAGAAAAAACCATTTACAACTTTCCGTGTTCTTGGTGCTGTGTTTGCCGTTATTGCGACCTTATTTGTGGTATCACCACAATGGCATTCAAGCTCAGCCATTTATTTAGCTATCCTTCCATTCTTGGCGGGTTTGTTAGCGGGTTGGCAACCAGCAGGTAACTCAAAAGTCGCCGATGCAACAGGTTCAATGTTAGTTTCAATTACATGGAACTTTATCGTTGGTTTTACTGTGTTAACCATTGCTTTGGTTATTCGTATGGCATTGGGTCACATTACGTTAGAGCTTCCTGGTGTTTGGTGGATGTATCTCGGTGGCCCATTAGGTCTGATGTCAATTGCATTAATGGCTATCTTAGTTCGTGGATTAGGTCTCTTAATGTTGGGTGTTGCATCAACCGCAGGTCAACTATTGGGGTCAGTCTTAATTGATACTTTGCTACCATCACTAGGTAATACTGTTTACTTTGTCACCATAATTGGAACGCTATTCGCATTAGTGGGTGCAATTATCACAACCATTCCTGAATTCAGAGAAGCCAAAGCCGAGAAAGCAACAGGAGTATAATTATGAAAGGGTATATTCAAACTGTAACAGGTCCAGTTAGAAAAGAAGATATGGGGCTAACGTTACCACATGAACATTTATTTAATGATCTCTCAACCGTTGTCGATCAGCCTTTTTATGATTTCTCCCATGTGTTAGTTGATAAAAAAGTGACGGCTGATATTCAATGGGGGCTCAAACATGATCCTTATTGCTGTTGTGACAATATGGATAAAAAGCCGATTGAAGATGTTATTTATGAAGTGAATAATTTTAAAGATCTCGGTGGTAGAACATTGGTAGATGCGACGGGTTCTAGTGCTATTGGTCGTGATGTTCTTCAGTTACGTGACGTTGCAGTGAAAACAGGTATTAATGTTGTGGCTTCA
This sequence comes from Providencia sp., assembly GCF_052096715.1. Taxonomy (NCBI): domain Bacteria; kingdom Pseudomonadati; phylum Pseudomonadota; class Gammaproteobacteria; order Enterobacterales; family Morganellaceae; genus Providencia; species Providencia sp. The sequence goes on along the minus strand of NZ_JBQDNB010000017.1, from coordinate 45,899 downwards.
TCAGGCCTATATATTGAAAAATTTGAAGGCGACCGCTTAGTCAATGATATAGATGCTATGGCAAAAATGATTGATGACGAGCTAAATATTGGTATTGATGGCACGAATATTTGTGCGGGCATGATTGGTGAAATTGGTGTGTCTCCATCATTTACAGATGGTGAAAAAAATAGTTTACGTGCGGCGTCACTAGCTCAACTTGCGAATGATCATGTATCAATGAATATTCATATGCCTGGTTGGCAGCGCCGTGGCGATGAAGTGCTCGACATTTTAATTACAGAAATGGGTGTTAATCCAGCAAAAATTTCGTTAGCGCATTCAGACCCATCAGGTAAAGATTTTGAGTATCAACGTCGTATGCTAGACCGAGGCGTATGGCTTGAATTTGATATGATAGGCCTCGATATTTCATTTCCAAAAGAAGGTGTTGCGCCGACAGTCACAGAAACTGTAGATGCAGTTTATCAATTGATTGAAATGGGATATGGACATCAGATAGTGCTAAGCCACGATGTGTTTTTAAAACAAATGTGGGCAAAAAATGGTGGGAATGGTTGGGGTTTCGTACCAAATGTATTTTTATCATTGCTAGCAAAAAAAGGTGTCGATAAAGCAATTATCGCGCGTCTTTGTATTGATAACCCTGCTAATTTATTGGCTTAAATCAAGATGCTTAATTTAAGTATATTCATCTTTCTATAATATTGAATAATTAGCTTAAATAAAATTGCTATTTTAATTATGCGACAACTCATTAAATGTGGTGTCGCATTTTTATTCTAAATGTTATTAGTTATTATATTTTTGTTATTGGATTAATATATTATTAATATTATATTAACTGCTTAAAAGGAAGAATAAAAAGGTCAATTACAACATGGGGTTATGATTCAGATAAATGAAAATGTTCTACTTGTTATGACTAAAGTAATATTTGATGAATAACTGCTTAGTATTTAATCTATATAGGAGTGCAAAAATAAAAGCATATAGTTAACATTAATGGTAAAAAGTAATAACAATAAACATCTAAATAAGATACACTTTTGCCCCATAAATTCGTACTAAAATGACGGAAAAACGTTGCACCTGCGCCGCTTTATCAGAGAACTCGCAACTTACCTAGGATTACTGGCCGTCGCTATGTTGTTTATTGCACCATTGATTTCAAAATCAATGGCACAAATGAATAGTTGCACAGATAGCCATAGTCAAATGGTGGGGCACTCGATGCATCAGCATCAGGGGCTCCCATCGCCTGAAAATTGCGAATCAACCGGTATGATGAACCATATGCTAATGACAGGTATGGGACAGTCGCCGATGGAAGATATTGCCTGCGGCTACTGTCAGCTATTAGTACATTTTCCATTTTTAATCTTATTTATTGCCATTGCTATTCGACAATTGGCTACTCTCACACGCTTTATTCCTTTTGAGCGCTGTATTCAGTTATGGGTATTTCGCCCATGGTCATTACGTCTGGCTCGAGCCCCCCCTTACACCTGATTTCTTTAATTAACGTATTTAACTAATTTTTATCTTACTTTTGCCACATTGTGTACAAAGTGGTTTCGTGCATCCTGAATTTGGCTTTCATTTTTAGGCGCTGCCCTAATGCACGAAATAAATACCGTGAGTCAAAGGCAAAAAATATTTAATAAAGAAACAGGCAATATATATGAACACACAAACGTTTAAGCTTACTCCAGTGACTCTGTTGGTTGTTGGTGCGATTTTTTCTGCTGCATCTATCGCCGCGGCTAATAGTGCTAATCAAAGTTTGTTATCAGAAAGCTCAGTAATGATAGTTACGGCTCCGGTTGATTCACCTTTAACTATTTCTACATCAACAAAAACACCAAGGCAGCCTGTGCCTGCAAGTGATGGCTCCGATTACTTAAAAACGATCCCAGGATTTTCACAAATCAGAAATGGAGGGACAAACGGTGACCCTGTTTTTCGTGGAATGTTTGGTTCTCGTTTACGAATTTTAACCAATGACGGTGAAATGTTAGGTGCTTGCCCATCACGTATGGATGCGCCAACGTCTTATATTTCACCTGAAAATTTTGATGTATTAAATATGATTAAAGGCCCGCAAACTGTGTTGTGGGGGCCGGGTAACTCAGCAGGTACTATTCGTTTTGATAGAGAAAAACCTGATTTTACTGAAGCTGGAATTAAAGGGAATGCGAGTGCTTTAACTGCATCTAATCACCGTTTGGATACTAATGCGGATATTAGTATAGGTAATGAAAAAGGTTATGTCCGTTTGATAGGTAATAAGTCTCGTTCTAATGACTACAAAGATGGCAATGGCGATAAAGTGCCATCAAAATGGGATAAATGGAATGCAGATATTGCCGTGGGTTGGACCCCCGATGAATATACGTTATTGGAGTTAACCGCAGGCAAAGGGGATGGTGAAGCACGCTATGCGGGAAGAGGAATGGATGGTTCACAATTTAAGCGCGATAGTTTAGGTTTACGTTTTGAAAAAAGTAACATTGGTACTGTCTTGGATAAAGTTGAAGCGAGTATGTACTACAACTATGCCGACCATGTTATGGATAATTACTCTTTACGCTCAACTTCAAACGGTATGGGTTCCGGTCATATGTCTAGTAGCCACGGCATGATGAATATGCCAATGAAAATGCGTGTTGACCGCGAAACCATTGGCGGTCGAGTCATGAGTACTTGGATTTGGTCTGACTATGAGTTACGAACAGGTGCTGATATGCAAACGAATCAGCATCGAAGTAATAGCAATAATAGTTGGATTAAAGATGCTAAGTTTCAGGATTATGGTGTTTTTGGTGAGCTATCTTGGAACGCAACACAGCAAGGAAAAATGGTGAGTGGGGCGCGTTTAGATAGAGTTATTGTCGATAATTATAAAGACGTAGGTGCTTCAGGGCGTAATACGGTGATGCCTGCTGGTTTTGCTCGTTATGAATATTCGCTTTCTGATGTGCCTGTGATGTTGTATGCCGGGGTCGGTTATACTGAACGTTTTCCTGATTATTGGGAGCTTTTTTCACCTAAGCTAGGTCCTGATGGTACGAGTCGTGTTTTTGATACGTTGAAGACAGAAAAAACCGCGCAGTTAGATATTGGTGCTAAATACAGCAATGAGCAAACTAATGCTTGGGTTTCGGCTTACATGGGGCGTGTTGATGATTTCATTCTTTTCCGTTATAGCGCAACGGATTCAAGAATGAGCCAAGTTGAAAATGTGAATGCAATGATTATGGGCGGGGAGCTGGGTATTGCCCAAAAGCTCAGCGACGAATGGAAAGCGGATGCGAGCTTAGCTTATTCTTGGGGGGAAAATAGAACGGATGGCTCAGCATTACCACAAATGCCACCACTCGAAAGCCGTTTTGGTCTCTCTTGGGAAAAAGGAGATTGGACAACAACGGGGTTAATTCGTGTTGTTAGCCGCCAAGATCGTGTTGCGATCAATGATGGAAACGTTGTGGGCAAAGACTTCAGTAAAAGTGCAGGTTTTACTATTTTCTCACTCAATACCGCCTATAAAGTAAACGAGAATGTGAAATTGAGCGCAGGGGTTGATAATTTGTTTGATAAAACCTACAGCGAACATTTGAATTTGGCTGGAAATAGTGGTTTTGGTTATTCATCAAACAGCCCTGTTAATGAGCCAGGTAGAACATTTTGGGCGAAAATGAATCTGACATTTTAATTGTGTGTTATTAATTAAAATAATAGGTGTTGTGACGCTGATCGTTATACCTGTAATATCGGTATAAGCTGACTATAGTTAGCGAGTCGAAGGATCGACTGGCTAACTAGTTTGATTATTCAGCGATGACAGGTATGTAATAATTTAATTCTTTAATATAACTATGTGAATTATCAATGAATTCATTATAGGTTGGTTTAGAATTCAACACATAATGTTCAATGTCTGCTCCTTCGCCACGAGCAATATCCATTTCAGCTAATACTTTTCCGTAAACCGTATAAATAATATCATTGTAATTAATACCTTTAAGGCTCCCTATAAATTTGATTTTGAGGTAGTTCCCTTGTGGTAATTTTAAACTTTTTGTTTGAGGCGTAACGATATCAACTTCATTCTCATCAAAAGCTGTTGAATATAAAAAGCGACCTTCTTCAGTAGCAGAAGCATCAATTCCATGTATAGCGTAGAGATTTTTTGTAACGTACTTATTTTTATCAAGAAAATTTCGCCAATAGCTTTTTCTTAATTCTTGCGTATTAAGATTCCACTCATTAATGTTTTGTACATAACGATGAGTAGTACCTAGAAGGTTGATAGCAGGCAAATGAACAAGTTTAACTTCTGCTTGTAGCTCTTTACTTTCTCTTAATGGCAAACAAAAGCCTTCTACCTTCCATCCTGTACGCTTTCTATATTCTGATGGTGTGATATTAAACTGTTTTTTGAATGCGCGGCAGAATGTTTGCTGAGAGTCAAAGCGGTATCTCAACGAGATGTCCATGATGCTGTCATTTGTGAGACGCAGTGCGACAGCTGAGCATGATAGACGTCTAGCTCGAATATAAGAGCCTAAGGCTAGGCCTGTTTGATTTTTAAACAGGCGCTGGAAGTGCCATTTAGTATATCCAGATTTATCAGCGACTGTATCTAAAGATAGCCGAGATTCTAAATTTTGCTCTATCCAGAGAATGATTTCCCTGATAACACTTTCTTGTAGCATGGTTGCCCTTTCTAGTCATTTTTACTTAAACTTGAAATATAGAGAGCCGAGTTATCGGTTGTTGGGATTGAATCTGATAAAAAATAATAGTTACCAGTAACAGAATAGCATAGCTACTGAGAATTTTTTTAAACAGATGTGAAGTTAAGTAAGTTTTACTCTTATTATTAAAGATAACGCTTCTCATGGGTAACATGGGATTGACTTTAGTTAGTACTTTCTGGTAGAAAAATCCTTCTAGGATTATTTTATGTGGGTTATTGTAGTGGTAAATAAGTTGATACGATGAAATTCTCCTTTTTTGCGTGCTATGTTTTTGGTTGCCGTTATGAAATTAAGTATTTAAATAACATATTGAAATAACAAATATTTTTCTTACAGTGATAATTGAAGTGTATTATTGCAACTATTAATTATAAAAATATGACCAATAGTGATAGATGATTTAATTTTGTTGGGTAATATGTTTTTTAAATAGTAATTAAGAATTATCTAAGAATTCAAAAAAATATGCTATTAAGCAGAAACCATTAGAAACTTGTAAATACAAATTGTGACGAATTATTGTAAAAACTAATACTTAATATTAGATAATTGTTTTGTTACATCAATAGAATAAGCTAGACTTTATATTCTAGCAATTAATACGCTTTTAAGTTTTAATCAATAGTTGACTGTCTTAATTAGACTTAGGATATCGCCTAATTAATGTTTTTAAGTGACTTGCATCACTATTTTTAATTATTATTACATTGTATTTCATTTGATGTTAATCAATAGGTTATGAATTATTTTGATTGTTTCATTTTTAAAGTAGTCAAAATTGGACGTGATTTTCATCACATTTATTAATGTAGGTCAATTATTTGATTTAAATGTGGTGATAATTTACTCGCCGACAGTTCATGTTCAGTTATATTAATAATAGGAGTATCTATGCATAAAGATGAAATTGCAAAAATGCTAGGCATTAAAATCCGTAAGCAACGAGAAAGTCATAAGATGACACTAAAGCAGACTGCACTGCTAATTGGGGTTTCAGAGGATGAAATGAATCGGTTTGAAAGTGGTGAAAGTTGTATTGATATAGATTCTTTATTCCAATTTGCATATTTATTTAATTTAGAGCCGACAGTATTTTTAACGAGTGTCGTCAATATCAATAGTGGTACGCGTAACACTATTCATTAAAGTATTATTTATTAAAGTACACTTTTTAAGTGCTATCGTTTTAAGCACCATTGATTAAAACACAGTTTATAAGTATTAAATGTAATATTGAATTACATAGGTATTGGGTTGTTTACATTAAAATTTTTAACAATAAAGAATGTGATGACGATAGATAACATTAAAAGGGGTAATTCAATGAGCCTAGGCTCTTACCCCTTTTGATGGTGATTATGCAATTCATTAGATAAACGCTTTGAGTTTTAGTTGCCCTAAAATATTTTCAGTTATCAGGTTGGTATTCATAAAATGCGTGGCTTTTCTTTGTTTAGTTTCACTTCGTAACTTTAAAACAAATTGGTCAAGCTGCTTGATCACTGCATCATCATCAGTAACTAGATGGTTTTTTTGTTCAGTGATTAAATTATTCTCAAACTGAAAGTTATGATTGCGTTGTTTTAATGATAGTCGGTCTGAAATATTTCCCGTATTGAAAAATAACTCAAATGAAATGAGTAACCCATTTTCAGTACGTAAATTAATGATTAGTACGTCACCATCTTCCATTTTTGAAAAAGGATGAGAGTATTGGATAGACGCAGTGCTTAATGTAAAACTAGGCAATAGTGTTAAAAGAAGTGATACTTTATCTGAAATTACTGCACGTAATGTATTGAACGGTATTCGGTCATCGGGCTCAATTTTTCTATGAGCCGATAATCTCAGTAAACCCGCCTCTGAATTTTTCTCTGATAACAATTCTAAATTTAAATCACAAAATTGCGTTTCAAAACTTATGGGATGGCTATGACTTATGTTGACACCGTTGAGTTTAGCTAATTTTAATAAGGTCGATAGCTCATCTTCGCAGTAGTTAGGAATATTATTAAGTAGTATATCTTTACCTGCATCTACTGCTGTGTGGATCGTAAATTTTAATAATTCATCACTGTAAACAGATGTGATAATAACTGAACTAATTTCTTCATTATTAATGAGATTCTCAATCTTTCTTTTTTGGCACATAAAGTAAGATGCAGAGGGCATTGCCGAATCAATCTCACAAACAGCTTTGAGTTCGCAATGGTGAGAACTGTGGTTGATAGCTTGCATGTAACGGTGGTTATAAGCCGTCGAGCCGATTAAGCCAATTCCCACTCTATTTAATGAAACAAGAGAATGCTGTTCTTCAAGTAAACGAAGATGACCAAGTAAATAGAGGAAGTGAGTATTCATCATCGTCGTTCCCTATAATAAGCGTTATACTCAGAATTCACATAATCTCAACATAGCAGCATGAAACAATAATTTCATTTCATTGTTACGTTGAAATTTGTATTTTCTGACAGAACTCACAAATTAGATATAATAATAGAGAAAAACGATATTGTGGTTGTCACCATAAATTGTTATCACGATGTATGGTTAGGAGATACTAAAAATTTAAATAATGTTTGATATGAATGATTAAAATTAACATGAAAAAATTTAAAAAAATTACTCTGTCACAATGGAGGCGTTTGTAACAGAGTCTTTGGCGTTGATGGTTAAATTAATTTTTTACTGCCTTGGCGATATGCTAAGGCCACCGTCAGTGATTGCGCTAAACAAAGTGTTGCTGACTGGGAACGAAATGCATCAACTTGCGCTTCTTTAATGACAAAACACACATCGCTGAAACTGGCTAATGGACTAATTTGGCTATCGGTTATAACGATTTGCCGAGCTCCAGTTTGTGCTGCTTTTTCACTGACCATAATAGTTTCAGATGCGTAAGGTGTGAAACTAATAGAAATAACGACATCATTTTCACTAATACGATTTATTTGCTCTTTAAACATTCCACCGAGGCCATCAATTAATACTGGACGGCATTCAAGATGACTAAGTGCATAGCTTAAATAAGTGGCAACACTAAAGGAGCGGCGTAGGCCTATAATGTAAATATTTTGAGCCTCTGCCAGTAAAGATACTGCTTTTTCCATATCTTCAGGCGGTGTTCTCGCTGCCATTTGCTGTAATGCTTGAGCGTTTGAGTGAGCAAATTCTTTTAAAATTTGAGCAGGGTCATCACTCAATTCTTGGTCGCTATCCATCTCACGAAACAGTCTTGCTCTATCTGTATAGCTTGCAGTTTCTTCAACAAGATTCATTCGAAATAATTGTTTCATTTCATTAAAGCCACTGAAATCAAATGCATTGGCAAAACGAATTAAAGTTGAAGGAGGGACATTCGCCTCTTTAGCAATAACTGCAACGGTATCAAATGCGACACTGTTGGTATTATCTAACACGTATCTCGCCACTTGTTGTAGCCGTTTACTTAACTCATCATATCGAGAGCGAACTTGCTCCTGAAACTCATTTAAATTTGATGCTGTGGACATATAACCTCCGTGATTGGCCATTAATTGTAGTTGTTTTCTGCTGTTAGTCGAATCTTTTTGAAACAGTTAGTTCAAACAGATAAAATGACCTTTTCCGATGCCCTAAATAATTTAACTTTTGGGTAGTATAAATAATGCCGCAATTTTTATAAATAATGACTTATAACGTGAATTAAGATGAGTATCTATGTGAATAAATGATTAAATGCAATTTTGAAACAAGAATCGTAATCTTGAATTGATAATTTCATAAAAGCTTTGTCTGGATCACATAAATTGAATGTTGTTTCAATTTTAGTTGAAAATGAAATGAATATTTCATATACCTTTACTAACAAGGTAACTCTATCAGCTAAAGAGAGGCAACATGAAACAGATTCAAAATTTCATTGGTGGCGAAATAGTATCCAGTAAAAGTGGACGTTTTGCGCCAGTGTATAACCCGGCGACGGGTGAGCAAATTGCACAAGTTGTACTAAGTAGCGCCGATGAAACTAAACAGGCAATAGAGATTGCACATAAAGCATTTTCTCAGTGGTCTAAGCTATCTCCGCTAAGACGCTCTCGTATTCTGTTTAAATTCAAAGCATTACTTGAACTTAATATGGATAGCTTAGCGCGCCTTATTTCACAAGAGCATGGTAAAGTATTTTCTGATGCAGTGGGTGAAGTCACGCGTGGTCTTGAAGTTGTTGAATTTGCTTGCGGTATTCCTCATCTGCAAAAAGGTGAACATTCAGCCAACGTTGCAACAGGTGTTGATAGTCATTCACTGATGCAACCATTAGGTGTTTGCGTTGGTATTACTCCGTTTAACTTTCCTGCAATGGTCCCAATGTGGATGTTCCCAGTTGCCTTAGCAACAGGTAATACTTTTATTTTGAAGCCTTCAGAAAAAGACCCTTCTTTGGCATTGGAACTCGCTAAATTATTGAAAGAAGCAGGTTTACCTGATGGCGTGTTTAATGTTGTTCAAGGGGATAAAGAGTCTGTTGATACATTACTCACAGCGCCAGAAGTTCAAGCTGTCAGTTTTGTTGGCTCGACTCCGATTGCTGAATATATATATTCTACAGCGTCTAAGCATGGTAAGCGTTGTCAAGCACTCGGCGGTGCAAAAAATCATTGCATATTGATGCCTGACGCAGATATGGACCAAGCAACAAATGCCATCATGGGCGCTGCGTTCGGTGCGGCAGGTGAGCGCTGTATGGCATTGTCAGTTGTTCTTGCTGTTGGTGATGAAACCGCAGATTCTTTAATTGCTAAACTCAAAAGTCAAATTGCTAAAATGACGGTAGGCCCAGGTCTTACCGAAGGCAAAGAAAATGATATGGGTCCGGTGATTTCAGCGCAACATAAAGCGAAGATTTGTGACTATATTACTAGTGGTGAGAAACAAGGTGCGAGCTTATTAGTTGATGGTCGTAGCTTCAAAGTTTCTGGTTTTGAAAATGGTTATTTTGTTGGCCCAACATTATTTGATAATGTCACCCCTGAAATGGATATTTATAAAGAAGAAATATTTGGTCCAGTACTCGCGATTGTCCGTGTACCTGATTTTGAAACAGGGCTGAAACTTATCAATCAACATGAGTATGGTAATGGAACTGCAATTTTTACTCGTGATGGTGAAACCGCGCGTGAGTTCCAAGAAAATGTGCTTGCAGGGATGGTTGGGATAAATATTCCGATCCCAGTACCAATGGCATTCCATAGCTTTGGTGGTTGGAAACGTTCTATTTTTGGCCCATTGAATGTCCATGGTAATGACGGTGTTCGTTTCTATACACGAATGAAAACAGTAACAAGTCGTTGGCCTGCTAGTGTTCGTTTAGAGCATCATGAAAGTAGTTTCACAATGCCAACTATGGAATAAATGGAGACCCTTATGAATAAGCAGAAAATGACCACAGCTCAAGCGTTGGTTAAATTTCTTAATCAGCAGTATGTTGAAGTCGATGGTGAACAGTATCCGTTTATTCAGGGGGTATTTACCATTTTTGGTCATGGTAACGTTGTTGGGTTAGGGCAGGCGCTTGAAGAAGCGCCGGGTCATTTACGTGTTTATCAAGGATGCAATGAGCAAGGTATGGCTCATATTGCTACCGGTTTTGCGAAGCAAAAAAAACGTAAACAGATTTTTGCTGTGACCTCTTCGGTGGGACCTGGCGCAGCAAATATGATAACGGCTGCGGCGACAGCAACAGCTAATCGTATTCCATTATTGCTATTACCGGGCGACACATTTGCCACCCGCCAACCTGATCCTGTTTTGCAGCAGGTCGAGCAATATGGTGATGGAACTATTAGTACTAATGATTGCTTTAGGCCTATCTCTCGTTATTGGGATAGAGTCTCTCGACCTGAACAGCTTATGGCAGCAATGATTAATGCTATGAGAGTACTAACTGATCCTGCGGATACGGGCGCGGTGACAATTTGTCTACCCCAAGATGTTCAAGGTGAGGCGTGGGATTACCCAGATTATTTTTTTGAAAAGCGAGTTCATCGTATTGAGCGACGTCCTGCTACCACGATCAGCCTGAATGAAGCTGTTAGTCTTATTCAAAGTCACAAAAAACCATTATTAGTTTGTGGTGGCGGTGTTCGTTATTCAGAAGCACATGATGTTTTTCTAGATTTTGCTCAGCGTTATTCGATACCTTTTGGGGAAACCCAAGCGGGTAAAAGTGCGATTGTGGCAAGTCATCCTCTGAACGTTGGGGGGATTGGGACTACCGGAGGACTCGCGGCAAACTTATTAGCTAAAGATGCCGATCTGGTGATTGGCGTAGGGACTCGTTTTACTGACTTTACGACGGCGTCTAAATCATTATTTAGTCATCCCAATGTCAAGTTTTTGAATATTAACGTAGCAGAGTTCGATGCAGGCAAACTTGATGGATTAAAAGTTATCGCTGATGCTAAAGAGGCACTTTCGGCTATCGATAAGCTAATGCAAGGAACTGGCTATCAAGCACAGTGGGGCGAAGCTATTTCTAAAGCAAAACAGCAGTGGCAAACAGAATTAACACGTTTATTTTCAATTCAATATAAACCATTGGATTTTGTACCTGAAGTTGCCGGACATCTTGATGACAAGTTGGAAGAATACAAGAATGTGTTAGGCACTGAGCTTACACAAACTCGCGTTTTAGGGCTTATTCAGCAAAATATGGAAGATAACGCCATTATCGTGGGTGCTGCGGGTTCGCTACCGGGCGATCTTCAGCGTATTTGGTTACCGAAACATCGTGATACTTATCATCTTGAGTACGGCTACTCTTGTATGGGTTATGAAATTGCGGCCGCAGTGGGTGCTAAAATTGCAGCGCCAACACAACCTGTTTATGCAATGGTCGGTGATGGTTCATATCTGATGCTACACAGCGAGTTACAAACTGCTATCCAAGAAAACCTTAAGATCACTATCTTATTATTTGATAATGCAGGGTTTGGTTGTATTAATAACCTGCAAATGAGCCAAGGTATGGGGAGTTTTGGTACCGAAAATCGTCATCGTAACCCACAAACGGGTTTAATGGATGGTCCATTAGTTAAAGTGGACTTTGCTAAGAATGCAGAAAGTTATGGATGTAAGAGCTATCGCGTGCATGATGAAACTCAATTAATCTCTGCTATTGAAGATGCAAAGCTGCAATTAGGCTGTGTGTTAATTGATATTAAAGTCTTACCTAAAACCATGACAAATGGCTATGAGGCATGGTGGCGAACGGGTACAGCTCAGGTTGCTAATAAACCTGAAATAGTCGCAGCTGCGGATAAAATTAAGCACATGGTGGATAATAACGTTCGCCTGTATTAGTACACGTCATTTTAGAAAATGAGTTTTAGGGGAACTCGAAGGCAATTTGCCTTTGAGTATATTCCCTTGTTCTAAAGGTCGTGAGGTAGGGTAATGTCGGATTATTTGCATGGATTGCTTTCGGATATTATTTAATTTTAATTGGGTTAATTAATGCCGTTGTTTTATTTTTATTGCTCAGCTTTTGCTGAGCTTTTTTGTGCTTAATGATTTGATTAGCAGTTAATGTGAGATTTTTTTCTTACATTATTGCATTTCAATGACTAATTTATTGTAAATCAACTGGGTAAATGTAAACTGTTTCGAACTTTTTTATTTTTCTTTTTATCTTAAGCAGTCTTAAAGCTATGCAGTAGTTGATTAAAACCGAAGGATAAATTGAAACGTTCATTTCAATTTGTTTCGTTTGTGATTGAAATCGTTTGTTTTTCGATAGAAAAAGGAGCCATTGCGCTTTTATACGTCTAATTGATTGAGTTTACATTATTGTTTTGTGATCTTAATAACACTAAAAATCCACTTTTAGATAACATTTGTTACCTAGCGCTCAAAAATATAATTTTCAAATAATTATAAATTGAAATGAATGTTTTATTTGGTATATTCCATACTATCCTAATAGTGGATTTAAAGTATCAAGGAGCATTTAAATGTTCAACATAGCACTATTTGGCGCAGGACGTATTGGACAGGTGCATGCTGTTAATATTGCCGGCCATAAAGAAACCACACTTTATTCTGTTATTGATCCATACCAACCAAATGCAGATGCGCTAGCTGAAAAGTATCAGGCAAAAATTCAATCAGTAGAAGAAGCAATGCAAGACCCGAATGTACACGGTGTTTTGATTGCATCTGCGACAGACACTCATGCGAATTTAATTGAATTGGCAGCAAAACATAAAAAAGTTATTTTTTGTGAGAAGCCTGTCCACTTAGATCTTGAACGTGTTAAGCAGTGTTTAAAAAGCGTTAAGGAACACAATGTTCCTCTCTTTATTGGTTTTAATCGCCGCTATGACCCTCAATTCCGTCACCTTAAAAATTTATTCGAACAAGGCGCAATTGGTAAAGCTGAATCTTTAATTATCACTTCACGTGACCCATCACCACCACCTGCTGAATATGTGAAAGTTTCAGGGGGTATGTTTAGAGATATGACCATCCATGATTTTGATATGGCGCGCTTTATGATTGGTGAAGAGCCATGTTCTGTCTTTGCACAAGGTAGTAATGTCGTTGATCCTGCAATTGGTCAAGCTGGAGATATTGATACCGCATTTATAATTTTGAAATTCCCATCTGGTGCTATGGCAACGATTTCGAATAGTCGTCGCTCAGGTTATGGCTATGATCAACGTGTTGAGTTACATGGTGAAAAAGGATTATTAACGGCGGGAAATATCAAAGAAAATAGTGTGGAATTACTTAGCGAAGTTGGCTGTTTATCTGCAAAGCCTGAATTCTTTTTCTTACAGCGTTACAACGAAGCTTACAAAGCAGAGTGGAATCACTTTGTTGATATTTTAGCTGGACGTGCTGAATCTGAAACAACCGGTACCGATGGTGAACTTGCTTTATATCTTGCAGATAAAGCTCTTGAGTCATTAAAGACAGGTAAAGAAGTCAAATTATAGTTTATATTTTTAATTGGATTAGACTTTTTAATCTAATTAGAGTCATGTTATGAACGAGGGATATTCTCTCGTTCATAACACAAGCCTGAATATATTAACTCTGTAATTTTAAGGAATAAAATCAACAGAGGCAATGCAGACCTTACACTTAATCTAAAATGATATAAATGATTTATACCTTGCTATAAGTCTAGGTTTTATATTATTTATTTTATTTCAATTTACCTTATTTAAGTGTATGCATTTGTTTTTATAAAGAATGAGTGAGTGCGCCATATTTTAATTATTCTTTATATCAGGCTTGCAATTATCTTGATAATAATTCAATTAAAGTGCCAAAAACTTTTCATTATTTAATATTAAATACGTTCAATGAAATTTTAAATACTGAGAAAGATTTTTTTTGGCAGACATAGTGATTCAGATAATAAGGTAATAATAATATGTCATTAATAATGAATCTCAATGAGCAACAAAGAAAAAGATTGCATCAAATAACATTGGTTGCAACTTTTGGTGGATTACTTTTTGGTTATGATACCGGTGTTATCAATGGTGCATTTTCTTCATTGAAAGAAAACATGGGGCTAACGCCGACGACAGAAGGCTTAGTCATGAGTGTTCTGCTCGTTGGCGCAGCCTTGGGTAGTGTTTGTGGTGGGCGTATTGCTGACTTTGTTGGACGCCGAACCTATCTATTGTATCTCTCTTTTCTATTTTTGGTTGGTGCGTTTTTATCTGCTGCCGCGCCTAATATTGAAGTATTATTAATTGCTCGATTTTTACTCGGTTTTGCCGTAGGTGGCGCTTCGGTGACCGCACCTACATTTATTTCAGAAGTTGCTCCAACCGAGATGCGGGGAAAATTAACGGGATTAAATGAAGTTGCCATTGTTATTGGTCAGCTTGCCGCTTTCGCTATTAATGCTGTTATTGGCTTGATTTGGGGGCATTTACCTGAAGTTTGGCGCTATATGTTATTGGTTCAAGCGATCCCTGCGCTGTGTTTACTATTTGGTATGTGGCGAGCACCAGAAAGCCCACGTTGGTTAATGAGCAAAAACCGTCGTGAAGAAGCATTAAAGATTCTGAAACAAATACGCCCTGAAAAAAGAGCGATTCAAGAGTATCAAGATATTGTTACGTTGCTAGATGTTGAAGCGGCAGAGTTGAAACGAAATCCGCATGCCCATAAGAAAAACTTAGCACTTATTTTTAATACACCGTGGATCTTAAAGCTCGTCTTAATTGGTATTGTGTGGGCGGCATTACAGCAAACCACGGGCGTTAACGTCATCATGTATTACGGAACTGAAATCCTAAAAACAGCGGGTTTTTCTGAACAAACTTCGTTGATTTTTAACGTATTGAACGGGGTGTTCTCAGTTGGTGGTATGGTGATTGGCGTACTTTTCTTAGTTGATCGTTTTAAACGTAAAACATTAATTGTAGGCGGTTTTGCTTTAATGGCATCACTGCATTTATTAATTGCCGCCACCGACTATTTCTTAACAGGTGATGTAAAAGCAACGTTGATTTGGCTATTGGGAGCCGTCTTTGTAGGTGTAATGCAAGGTACTATGGGCTTCTTGACTTGGGTTGTCTTAGCTGAACTGTTCCCACTGAAAATTCGAGGGTTATCCATGGGGATATCAGTATTCTTCATGTGGATAATGAATGCTATCGTGAGCTATTTATTCCCAGTGATGCAAGCAGAGCTTGGCTTAGGCCCTGTCTTCTTAATTTTCGCAATAATAAACTATTTGGCGATAATATTTGTTGTGAAGTTGCTGCCTGAGACCTCAAACAAGTCACTAGAACAGTTAGAAAAAGAATTATCATCAATGTAGCATTGTCATAAAGGTAATATAGGGCAATTGCATTTGCGATATGAATACACCTAATTATCTATAAAGAGGGTTGTATATGATAGAACAACTAACGGCAAGTAACTTACATTTGGGTTGCCAAGCCAAAAACAAAGCCGAAGTATTGAAAATGGTCGGCCATGAGTTTAAGAATAAAGGTTATGTGGATCAAGATTGCGTTCATTTTCTCAATGAAAGAGAGTTGCAAATATCGACGTTTTTAGGCAATGGCATTACGCTGCCTCATCTACCGAAGTCTGCGAATGATATTATTCTTAAAACAGGCATTGAGATCTTTCAATTTCCCGATGGCGTTATTTGGGATAGAACGAATGTGATGTTTATTGCTATCGGTGTGATTGCAAAATCAAGAGAACATATTGATGTTCTTAGAGAAATAGCGTTGATTTTTAGTGATGAGTTTATTGCTAATGCGCTATCTATCACTTCAAGTGAGAAAGAGTTCCTCAGTATTTTACATCGCTAGATAGGTTATGACCATGAGCACCGATGTGGGGTGCTCATGGTTTTTTCATATGAGTTCATAGGATAATCTTAGGGTTTTTAACACCACAAGCAGCAGCATAGCGAGCTAATGT
The DNA here is from genome assembly GCF_052096715.1 of Providencia sp. NCBI lineage: Bacteria > Pseudomonadati > Pseudomonadota > Gammaproteobacteria > Enterobacterales > Morganellaceae > Providencia > Providencia sp. The sequence continues at coordinate 29,691 of NZ_JBQDNB010000017.1, read as the reverse complement.
TTCTATTGTTGCTTTTTCAGCATTACGTTCAGTTCGAGATATTGCTGCGGGTGATATTCCGAGACGTGCCGCAACCTGAGAGCTGCTTAGACCTGCAGAACAGCGCCATGCTACTAATTGTTCACTAACACGTTCTGATCTTAATTGTTTTTCATAAAGAGTATTAATATCAGGATCAGATAAAATTTCTTCACGTGCACTTTCCCATGAAACTGATTTTTTACTCATCGTGTAGCATCTCCTCTAGTCGTTTAGCTGCATCAGATAACATTGATGAAGGCAACTTTACGGTACTTTTTGCGAAGATTTTTAGGATGAAAATTCGCTTACCTTTTCGATAAACATAAATAGCACGCCCTATATCCCCAGTTTTTGCTCTTAATTCAAAAAATCCGTCTTTAATTGGTTTTGTATCTGGCTCTCGAAGTGATATCGCATATATAGCGAGTTTATCAATTTGCCTAGTCATTTTAGCTTGTAATATTTTAGGTAATTCTTTTAACTCTTGTAATGCATCCTTGTGAATTTCAATCTCAAACATCAGCATCCCTCCGAATAAGTCACAATAGAGTAAAGCATAGTAACATTCAAGAGTTTAATTAACTTATAGGTTGAATTAATGTTTAAGTTAATAGTGTTTGTTTTAGAAAAATACTATTAAAAATTATGTAAATATTGATAATTAACGTGCTAGTACCCTTGTTTAATATTCATGTGTGATATTTGTTGACGCGAACATTCCATTTCTAGCTTAATTCATTTCATTTATATCGGTTTTATTCCATTTTTCATTTCATTCTGTATTTCATTGCTACAACTCCAATAATTAATTTCCTTATATATTAATCAATTAAACAAAAAATTAACGCCAGATCACAAAATGAAACTAATATTCCTTATTTTATTGAAAGTGAAATGAATATTCCGTATAACATTAGTATCAAATTAAAAATATCAAGCACAGACATCGGGTTGATAAACGCACCGCAGATGATGAGCGATAGAGGGAGTGTTCAAAATGAAAGAAATTCGTATTGGCATGATAGGTACCGGTTACATAGGGCGTGCTCACGCAATTGCTTATGCTCAGGCGCCAACAGTTTTTCCTCTGCAAGGAAAGCTCGTTCGTGAAATGATTGCTGAAATTACACCTGAATTGGCGCAAGAACGTGCAAAAGAAATGGGCTTTAATCGTTCAACAGATGATTGGCGCAAGCTGGTTGCTGACCCAAATATAGATGTGGTTGATATTTGTTCACCAAATTTTTTACATAAAGAAATGGCAATGGAAGCGATTAAACATGGCAAACATGTTTATTGTGAAAAGCCATTAGCGTTGAATTCACAAGATGCTAAAGAAATGGTTGAAGCGGCTGAAAAAGCAGGCGTCAAAACCTTAGTAGGCTTCAATTATATGAAAAACCCAACGGCACAATTAGCGAAACAGATTATTGCTAATGGTGAAATTGGTGACGTTATCCATTTTTATGGTACTCATAATGAAGACTATATGGCTGACCCTAAAGCGCCTATCCATTGGCACTGTTTTAAAGAAAAAGCGGGTTTGGGTGCATTAGGTGATTTATCTGCACATATTATCAATATGGCACAATTTTTGGTCGGCGATATTGAAACTGTCTGTGGCGATATGGAAATTGTGATTAAACAGCGTCCGGAAAAAATGGGCTCCTCAGTCATGGTAACAGTTGAAAATGAAGACCAAGCTCACGCAATGGTACGTTTTGCGGGTGGGGCAATGGGGGTTATTGAAACGTCTCGTATTGCATCGGGTCGTAAAATGGGACTGACTTATGTGGTGACGGGCACGAAAGGAACATTATCCTTTACACAAGAAAGAATGGCTGAGCTGAAATTGTATCGCCATGATGAGCCTTCAAATCGCCAAGGATTTAAAACAATTTTAGTTGGCCCAGAGCATCCTGATTACGCTCCTTTTTGTAATGGCGCGGGTCATGGTATTGGATTTAATGATCAAAAGACCGTTGAGGTTCGCGATTTAATTGATGGCGTTGCGACGAATAAAAAAATGTGGCCTGACTTTGAAGAAGGCTGGAAGGTGTCGCGTATTTTAGATGCTATCGCTCTTTCTTATGATGAGCAGCGATGGGTTAAAGTTAATGAAATCAATTGATTCTGTTGTAGTTAAGGGGTGATTAATGGATAAGCAGAAGAAGTTAGATGTTATCTGTATGGGCCGTATTGCCGTTGACCTTTACGGACAACAGATAGGTTCTCGATTAGAAGATATGAGTAGTTTTGCTAAGTATCTAGGCGGTTCTTCTGGAAACGTTGCATTTGGTACTGCAATACAAGGCTTAAAATCATCAATGCTTGCTCGTGTTGGTGATGAACATATGGGTCGTTTTTTACGTGAAGAATTGCAACGTGTTGGCTGTGATACCAGTAATCTGATTACCGATAAAGATCGCTTAACTGCACTGGTTGTTTTGGGCATCAAAGATCAAGATACTTTTCCGTTGATTTTTTATCGTGAAAATTGTGCTGATATGGCTATCACACCTGATGACTTTACTGAAGAGTATATTGCATCAGCTCGTTGCTTAGCGATTACAGGCACTCATTTATCAAACCCTAAAACGCGTGCCGCGGTGTTAAAAGCACTGGAATATGCCAAACGTAATAATGTTAAGACGGCTATTGATATCGATTATCGCCCTGTCTTGTGGGGACTCACTTCTCTGGGGGATGGCGAAACACGATTTATTGCATCAGACAAAGTGACTGAAGAACTGCAAGAAGTATTGTCAATGTTTGATTTGATTGTGGGAACGGAAGAAGAGTTCCACATTGCAGGTGGTACAACGGACACCATTCAAGCATTGAAAAATATTCGTAAAATCAGTCATGCTGAATTAGTTTGTAAACGAGGTTCACTAGGCTGCTCAGTATATAGTGGGGCAATTCCTGAAACTTTAGACGAAGGTATTACTGTTCATGGCGTTCGAGTTGATGTTCTAAACGTGTTAGGCGCAGGTGATGCTTTTATGTCTGGCTTGCTACGTGGCTACTTGAATGGTGAAGGTTGGGAGAAAGCTTGCGCTTATGCTAATGCTTGTGGCGCTTTGGTGGTTTCTCGCCATGGCTGCGCCCCTGCAATGCCATCTAAAATTGAGTTAGATAATTACCTTGAACGTGCGGCATCAGTGCCTCGTCCTGATTTAGATCCTATCTTGAATCATTTGCATCGTGTGACTACGCGGGGGACACAGTGGGAAGAACTTTGTGTCATGGCATTTGATCATCGTATTCAATTTGTCGATATGGCGCGTACTGCTGGTGTTGACATTGACTGTATTCCCTATCTGAAAAAACTCATTTTCCGAGCCAGCCGTGAAGTGGCTCAAGAAGCTAACCTGAAAGGGAAAGCGGGATTACTTTGTGACAGTACTTTCGGACAAGATGTTTTAAATGATGCGACCGGACAAGGCTGGTGGATAGGGCGTCCAATTGAGTTGCCTGCTTCAAGACCACTTTGTTTAGAGCATGGAAATATTGGCTCTCAACTGGTTAGCTGGCCGAAAGAACACATTGTAAAATGTTTAGTCTTTTTCCATCCAGAAGATAATCATCCTCTGCGTCTTGAACAAGAAAAAACGGTTCAAGAAGTGTATAGCGCCTGTTGCCAATCAGGGCATGAATTATTGCTAGAGATTATTCTACCTGCGGATATGGAGCGTAATGATGAGCTCTATCTACGGGCAATAAAACGTTTTTATAATTTAGGCATTAAACCGGACTGGTGGAAATTACCGCCTTTACAAGCCGAAAATTGGGACGCAGTTGATAGTTTAATTCAAGAGCGTGACCCTTATTGCCGTGGTGTGGTTCTCTTGGGCCTTGATGCGCCACAAGCTGAGCTTCAGGCAGGTTTCAATGCGGCAGCGGGTAAATCCATTGTAAAAGGATTTGCTGTCGGACGGACATTGTTTGGTAAACCTTCATTAGAGTGGATGAAAGGGGAAATCAACGATGACGAGCTGGTACAGATGATTAAAACTAATTACCTCAACCTGATAGCCTTATGGCGTCAGCGTAAATAATATTACTTTTACCTACACAGGAGCTTCATCATGGCAATCCAACTTGGTATTAACCCTTTAACGTGGACCAATGATGATTTACCAACACTAGGGGCGGAAACGACTCTGGAAACTTGTCTAACAGAAGGCCGTCAGGCAGGATTCGCTGGTTTTGAATTGGGTAACAAATTTCCGCGTAAAGCTGAAATTTTGGGACCTATTTTAGAGCAGCACGATTTAAAATTAGTTTCAGGCTGGTATTCAGGTGAATTACTGACTCGCAGCGTGGAAGAAGAAATTGCAGCGGCGCAAGACCATCTTGCATTACTGCGTGATCTTGGCGCTAAAGTAATGGTTTTTGCTGAGGTTACTCATTGTATTCACGGTGACCAAGATAAACCTGTTCATATGCGCCCATTATTCCCAGCAGATCAGTGGGAAGAATACGGTAAAAAATTGACTGAGTTTGCGAAATATACATTATCTCAAGGTGTACAAATTGCTTATCACCATCACATGGGGACGGTAATTGAGTCTGCGGAAGATGTTGATAACTTGATGAAATATACCGGTGATGAAGTCGGTTTATTGTTAGATACAGGGCATTTAACCTTTGCAGGTGCCGATCCGGTGGAAGTGGCAAAACGTTGGGCGAAACGTATTAATCACGTGCATTGCAAAGATGTACGCCCAGACGTATTAAAAGATGTCAAAAATCGGAAAACCAGTTTTCTGAATGCAGTATTAGCGGGTGTTTTCACCGTACCGGGTGACGGTTGTGTTAATTATCCGGAAGTCTTTAAGGTATTGAAAAACAGTCAGTATGAGAATGGTTGGTTAGTGGTTGAAGCAGAGCAAGACCCTTCTATTGCGCATCCATTGACTTATGCGACTTTAGGGTACAATAACCTACATAAATTTGCTAAAGATGCAGGTCTGATTTAAGTCTAAGTGCTCGACGGGTATAAAGAGGTAAGCGATATGTCTAAATTATTATCAAAGTACCATGCTCCGGATACAGATAAGCGTACTCAGCATATTACGCCTGAGTCCGCGCATTGGGGATACGTACATTTTGATGTTTATGAATTAAAGCAGGGTGAGTCAATTTCCTTACTGGCATCGGATAATGAAATGTGTTTGGTATTAGTCGCTGGTAAAGCTTCGGTGAAAACACCTGCACAAACATTTGAAAATATCGGCGATCGCATGGACCCATTTGAGCGTAAGAAACCTTATGCGGTATATGTGACAGCTAATGAGTTTGCTGAAGTTAAAGCAGAAACGGCACTTGAGCTTGCAGTTTGTCGTGCTAAAGGAAAAGGAACTTACCCAACGCGTTTAATTGAGCCTAAAGATATTAATGCAGAACAACGCGGCCATGGTTTTAATAAACGCTATGTTCATAACATTTTACCTGATGATAAGGCAGCGGATAGCTTATTAGTTGTTGAAGTTTTCACTGATGAAGGTTGCACAAGTTCTTATCCAAGTCATAAACATGATGTGGATAACGAACCAAATGAAACTTATTTAGAAGAAACTTATTACCATCGTTTGAATCCGTCACAAGGGTTTTGTATGCAACGGGTATACACAGAGGATCGTGAATTAGATGAGTGTATGGCGGTGTATAATAAAGATGTGGTCATGGTACCAAAGGGATATCACCCAATGGCAACCGTTGCGGGTTATGATAACTATTATTTGAATGTGATGGCAGGTCCAACACGTAAATGGTTATTTACGTGGGAAAAAGATCACAATTGGGTCAATAGTGAAGTATATGCAGCCAAGCATCGTGAAAAATAAGTTATAGAATATGTCGCTAAGTTGAAACCAAATCTGTTATTTATTCTTTGCCGGTAATAATTACCGGCATTTTTTTGCTTAAATGATTCAAAAGCTAGTAAGCCGCGGTAAATTGCTGGCGAATAAACTGTGCATTTTCGGCTTCATCCAGTATTGCAACCGCAAGATCTTCGACTGAGATTTTAGCGGGTACATTGCCATTCATCAGTAATTGATTGCCACCAAGACGGAATGTTTCGGTTCGTTCTCCCGGTTCAAGTACTGCGGCAGGTGAAACAAAGGTCCAATCAATATCGTCGATAGTTTGTAATTGTTTTTTTAATTCCCTGACTGCTTCTGCACCTGGTTTTATTTCCGCAGGAAAATTAGGTGAATCAATTAAATCGACACCGGGCGCGATTTCAAGACTGCCAGCGCCACCAACCACAATAAAGCGTTTAACGAGTGAGTTTTTTACGGCTTGTAAAATTGCTCGATTACCGGCCACTGTGTCTTGATATAAATTTGGATTTTGCCAGCCGCCATTGAAGGCACTAATGACAACATCTTGTCCTTTCAATCTTGCCGTGAGCCAAGAAACATCCGTGATGTCACCTGTTGCGGTGATGAGCCTTGCATGTTGTGGTAGTTGATTGCTATGGCGAGAGATGGCAGTCACCTGATGATGACGTAGTAAGGCTTCATTAACTAATGCTTTACCCACAAACCCTGTTGCGCCAATGATGGATATTTTCATTTTTTGCCTCTCATGATATCGATACTTTAGATTCATTTTTAAAGTATAGAGCACGGTTGCCGTTAGCGTTATGTCCTGACTCTCAATCAATTAAAAAAACTTTGCGTATTTTATACTATCTGCAACGCAAATCTGCATAAACAGATGATGTGTTGGATTCGTTGTTCTAATTCAGGTGTCATACCAGGGGGAATGATCCCTAGCGATATTTGTCTTAAAGGTTCCGCAATAGCCATGGATAAAATCAAATCACTCATAACCGTAAAGTCATGGTTATTAATGAGTTGCTTATCGGCATGAATAGCAAGCCATTGTTTGAGTAAATATCGACTACGTTCTATACCGCTTCTTTGATACTTATCGAGCAGAATATTTTTTTGATTAAAATCTGTTTGCAGTAATCGATATAGACCCACGGCGCTGGGAGATAACACTTTTTGGGCGATTGCATTTAGATTACAGGCTAACAAATCAAAGAATTCATCAATGGAACTTGCTTCACGTTCAAACAGAGGGACGAAACTATCAGTCCAACTCAAAATAACTAGCTCTATCAGTGCTTCACGATTATCTACGAAACGATAAATTGTTTTTTTAGCGACACCTGCACGTTTTGCAATATTATCGATAGTGGTGAATTGGTATCCATTTTCAATCAGAGATTCGGCCGTTGCTTGAATAATTTTTTCTTTCAATTCACTCTCTGGAACGCTAGGTCTACCTCGGGTTTGCTTAGGTAATTCAGGTGTTGACATAAAGGGATATCCTTAAATTTTTTTCTTGACTTTGTTTTATTTTACATCAAATATAATTAAGAAACAAATTTAGTTTCCTAAATGAGGTGAGTGATGACAACGAATAAAACATGGGCAGTAGATAACATCAATGAATTATTATTATCGAAGCCATTACGTCTTGAAATGGGTATTGAGCGTGACAGTGAGGGCTTGTTAACTATTGCGGTACGTACAGACTTACATGGTTGTAAAGGTCGAATGCTTGAATGGTGGTTTACTTTTTTTGAAACAACGCAACATATTCGCTGGTGGCATCCCCATGATCATGTAGAGCACAGAGGCTGGGATGAAAAATGGCAGAAAGGACAAAGCTTTATTGGCGCATCAATTCATGCTGTGGAGTCTTTAGGCAATATTCCACCTGTTGCGGCAAAACTTAAATTTAGAGAAGCAAGAGATTTTTTTGATGAGCAAAAATTACATGAAGCAATTGAAAACAAATCAATTTCGGGTGCTGTTTGTGCATCAATTGGATTTGGTGACAATGTGCTAATGGATAAGAATGGCTATCCACTCGATGGTAAAATGATGCATTTAACGCGTGATACTGAGTTTGGTTGTGTGCTACGAAGTCGTTTTTTATTAGGGGCATCGCTATCTTCACCAGAACATGAGTTACCTGATGAAATCGGGTTAGAACTTATGCGCCATTGTTACAATGAATTTACGTATTTGTCGCGTTTCTTACCTTCACTGTATTATGGTGAGCATGCAAATGAAGAGAAAGCGCCTTTACCTTGGTAATTATTCTAATAGCCCTATTATTAGGGCTATTTTGCTTCTCTAAATAGTTTTAAAATAATACTGGTAACAATAGCAATCGCGCCACCAAGGGCTGTTTCTAATACTCTATCAAACAGTAGAACATAGGCGGGATGACGCCAATAAATAACTTGTTCAAGAATAGACAGTATTAGGCTAGTTACCACAAATGTCATAAATGTATAGCCATGATGAAAACTCATTGGCATGAGAAACGCAAAAATCACAATAGCGCTCAAACCAATATAAGGCATGAGCGGAGTATTAAACAGGAAATAAAGCAGTACAACGGAAATTAAACTTCCGGCAACTCTTTGTAAGGTGATGTGAATAATACTTTGTGATTTAGGGTGTAACACAAAAACGAAGGTCAGTAATGTCCAATAAAAATGTCCAAGATCGAACATTCTTGGAATGGCTAATGTTAGTAATAATCCGAGAGTATAAGTCATGGCTCGGGGAATAATATTTTTGCGCAGGGTAAATAAGTTTTGTTCGACTAAGCTACTGCTAATAACTGAATGGCGATAAACTTTATGACTCAATATATAGTTGGTCACTAAAGTAATACCACTACCAATGACAAAACCGAGTGCTAAGCTTTTTGATATATCGGGCAATATGGTGCCGATGGTTGACATGATAATCATAAATTTCATCGTCAAGTCCATCGCAGGATCTGTACCGTATAGTTGGTAATAAATAAAAGAAAAAACAGCTAAATAGATATAAAAGCCTATACCTAAACGTAGTGTATCACCAATTAAAATGGCGACTAAAATCATGGCTAACCAAAAAGCGGTATAAGCATAATTTTTATACTCTTTGGCGGCATTAAACAGATTGAAAGAGTATAAAGTAGAAAATGCTGCCCACATGGCGGCTTGCACATCTAAAATTGCAAAAGCTGCTCCTGCACTTAGTAACATACAGCAACTGAAAATGATCCCATCATGGATGGCAGGTAATGTTCTCATAATAAGATACTCACAATAAGATGTTCATAATTTGTTGATTAACTCATTAATTATTAAGAGAATTAAATAATAACATATTATGAAAGGATAATATGTTATTCAATTTATTGTCAGTAAAATAGGCACTTGTAGTAAACAATAAAATATTGTTATTCAGGTCGTTGTGTTTTTTTTTCTAAAAAATGCATAATAGTGATAGAGCAAGTTGTCATGATAATAAAGGAAGAATAAATGCAAATTATAAACCCTCATGATTTTGTTTGGGTCGGTAGCAATAGCGACGTCCCTATTGAATCACTTCCTGAATGGGTTAAATCTCAGTGGAACAGCCGACTTCCTCTTATTGTGTTTAGGGAAAAAGCTGACGATGGGAAATTAACTGTTTCAATTCGAGGGATACGACCTTCACAACGAGTGACAACACAAATCGATAAATCTGCAATCACGCATATTATGAATATCGAATCTTTAGTGTCTAATTCTATTGAATTACAACGTTCGATGTTTATCGCTTTGCCGCCAGTACAAGTTCTATTACTGATTTCTCAGCATAACTGGCCATGGAAATGGGGTGTTACGGGAAGTTGTGCATATACGTTGGCGACAGATATTCAAAGTATGCTTTCAGATGGCGACCTTGATGTCGTCATTAAATGCCCAACACGTCATCAAAAAGAAGATTTTGCTGATTTTGCAATTAAGGCAAATACCCCTTATTGTCCAATTGATATTTATGTTGAAACGCCAAAGGGTGGTTTTTCTTTAGCCCAATGGTTTAAAAATGATCAAGTGACTTTGCATACTCCAACAGGCAATGTTATGACCGCTGATCCTTGGGATGAAAGCCTATAAAATGCGATGTGGGTAAAGCATAATCAATGTCTGATTGAAAGATGAACTTATTGATTAAATAGTAATTTTGATGTTCGTACAGATGATTTTTTATTCATCAATGAAAACTAGTTGGAAATAGAGTTAAATAGCCGTGTTGTTGTTGACAACGCGGCTATTTTTTAGCTGTTCATTAGGGCGTTAATGAGTAATAGGTGGTTCTTGTAAACTGGCTTGATACCATTCCTGCATAGCAGGAAGAGAGATAACACGCTGAACCCAAAGATTGGCCGTATCATTAACAGGTAGCTGATAGCTACGAATTCGAAATGCAACAGGAGCAAAAAAGGCATCGACAGCGGTAAATTTACTGCCGGCTAACCATGGCCCGCCAAAGGCATCAAGTCCATCTTGCCACAATTGCTGTATTCGATTGAGATCTGCTTGTAATTCTCGTGAAATGGTCTCTATAGGCGATTGCATACTCACATTCATCGCGCATTGCTGGCGTAAAGCGGTAAAACCGGAATGCATTTCTGCACTGGCACTTCGAGCCCATGCTCTTGCTATTTTATCTGTAGGCCAAACTTGAGGGAATTCTTCAGCTACATATTCACAAATAGCTAAGGAATCCCAGACGGTTTGTTGACCATCGACTAAACAAGGCACTAATCCTGTGGGTGAAAAACGGCTGAATTTTTCATGGCTGCTCTTACCGTTTTCGAAGAAACAGAGATTTTCTTCAAATGGAATTTGTAATGTTTTTAGTAATACCCAAGGGCGTAAGGACCATGAAGAGTAGTTTTTATTTGCTATCCAAAGTTTATACATAAGATCAGCCTATAGTGTGATAGGAAAATTAGCATACAATAAGCTAATCTAAAGTGTAATCTGTGTATCTACAAATGATTTTAAAAATTAAATCATAAAGTGATATATTTTAAAATTATAAGTTATATTCAAATTAAATTAATCAACTGATTGTAATATTAGGTTTGTAACTGTTATTTACAAAAATGGATGAATCTTTATTAAACTTTTAGTGTTTTAGCTAGACAAATTTCTATTTTAATCTATTTGTTTATTATGTTGATACTATTTGAATATCTTCAACAAAATATTTGTTTAACTTTGGGATAGGAATATCAGGAAATTAACCTTATCATGGTTACGGTTTTGTTAATTAAATAATTACCCTTAAATCTATATGGTTTTAATTATGCAATGGAAAAATAATACCACCCGTTATGGGCATATCTCTTTGCTCGTACATTGGTTGGTCGCAATCGTCGTATATGGAATGTTTGCCTTAGGTTTATGGATGGTCTCTCTGGGATATTATGACAGTTGGTATCATCAAGCACCTGAGATACACAAGAGTATAGGAATATTACTCTTTATTATTATGGCATTTCGTGTGGTATGGCGATTTATTTCACCTCCACCAAAGCCATTAGCAAGCTATAGTAAATTAACTAAAGTGAGCTCTATTATTGTTCAAATTCTGATTTACATTATTTTGTTCAGTATTTTAATTAGTGGTTATTTAATTTCAACCGCTGATGGGCAACCAATTAGTGTATTTGGTTGGTTTGAAGTACCTGCTTTATTTACTGGAGCAGCGACACAAGCGGATACAGCAGGTGAAATACATTTATATTTAGCCTGGGCAGTTGTTTTGTTATCAGTTTTACATGCATTTGCAGCTTTTAAACATCACATTTTTGATGGTGATATTACTTTAAAAAGAATATTGGGTTTTAATCCCGATAAGTAACGTGGAGAAAGTTATGTTGAAGAAAACGGTTCTTGGTCTGGCATCTGGCGCTTTATTATTAACAGCAGGTTCAGCATTTGCAGCAACTTATCAGTTTGATAAACAAGGTCAACACGCTTTTATTGAGTTTCGTATTCAGCATTTAGGTTATAGCTGGGTTTACGGTAGCTTTAAAGATTTTGATGGTCAATTTACTTATGATGAAAAAGAACCATCAAAAGATAACGTTGAAGTCACGATTAAAACCGGAAGTATCGATACAAACCACGCTGAGCGCGATAAGCACTTGCGTAGTGGTGACTTCTTAAATGCGGCCAAATTCCCAGAAGCTAAATTTGTTTCAACTCAAGTGAAAAAAGAGGGTGAAACGTATAAAATTACCGGTAATTTCACTTTAAATGGTGTGACTAAACCAATTACATTAGATGCGAAATTAATGGGTGAAGGTAAAGATCCTTGGGGTGGTTATCGTGCAGGTTTTGAAGCGCAAGGTAACATCAAGTTAAAAGACTTTAATATAAAGTCTGACCTTGGACCTAAATCACAAGAAGCTGAACTTCTAATTTCAGTAGAAGGTGTTCAAGCGAAGTAATACAATGATTTATATGTAAAAAGCCTTCGGTGTTAACATCGAAGGCTTTTTGCTTTTTCGGATACCAATTACTCTTATTCCTATAGCTCACTAACACAATTGCAGGATAGAATAGCGCCTATAATTTTTATTTCAGGTTATATCATTAATGACTTGGAAATAGTGTTCGTTATTTGTTTTATTAATAAAAGGCAGCGCAATCTTGAATATAAATAGTTCACGTAAAACGGCATTGATTGTCATCATCATTTTCATTGCATTTGCATTCGGTTTTTACTGGATAAGCAAAGATAACAATGTACTTTCAACCGAAAATAATATTGCTATTCACTCAAAAGCTCTTGTTCAAGTGGAAAAAGAGTTGCCTATTATTGCGACAGTTAAAAAAATAAGCCCCGAAACTTATCAAGGTTTCGAGCATTTGATTACTCAGTATGATCCGGATAATGAAGACTTGCGTCGGCAATTATTTGATCAAGTTGTCGGAAGTGTGATGAAACTTGTTTTAGAGCGCATGCCATATGCGTCTGATGAATCGGTTATTAATTTTACATCTAAAGTAAATGACTATTTAAAAGTGTTATTAGAAGAAGAACCATCAGGTAAAACCTGCTTTTATTCTTTATTTCCTCACATGAGAGAAACCGCTGAAATTATTCCACCACAAAAAAGCCAAGCGGTTTTATTAAAACAAATACAAGCTACAAACGAGTTATTAATTTCAAGTGAGGCCGGCGTAAAACAAATATTAATGCCTAAAGCTGAATACAGCAATACATTAGCGACATTAAGGACCGGACTAACTGAAAAATATGGTAATAAAGTATCGATATTAGGTAATTTAAAGGCAGGACAAAAATCACCTGATATGGCTTGTAATATCTCAATCAGTTTCTATGATGAAATTTTAGCAATGCCAGATAATGATAAGAAAGCCTCACTACTGAGAACATTATTTTCCTCAGTGAATAACTAATTGTTCACTGAAAATTATTAAAAATAATGAGGAAGCTTTGCTAAACAGTGAAGCTTCCAATTTTTATTGCTATCAATATAATTTTTTCAAAACCCTCATAAAAAGATGAACTATCATTAATTTACTTAGTGATAGAGCCTTTAAATTATAAATAGCAGTATGCTATCCTCTCGTAAATTGGCGCTATAGAAAATATTTAAATAAACTCAAACACGTTTTCATGGTGTAGTATATTTACCTTAGTAATAAATTAATTTTTCACTATCTTGGAGAAACCATGCAATTAGTCAAAAAAAGCATCGTGACATTATTAACCGTTGCGGCTATCTCTATTCCTGCCATGGTCAGTCAAGCTTGTACCCGAGTTGTTTATCTTGGGGATAATGAGCAAATAATGACCGGACGAACAATGGACTGGAAATATGATATCGGCACTAATTTATGGGTATTTCCTCGAGGTATGGATAGAAACGGTATCGCGGGTCCTAACTCTCTCAAATGGACATCAAAATATGGTAGCGTTATTGCCTCAGGTTATGATATTTCGACTACAGATGGTGTTAATGAGAAAGGATTAGTCGCTAATTTATTATGGCTAGCTGAATCAGAATATCCGCAACTAAATAGTAAACAACCTGCGCTGTCAATTTCGTTATGGGCGCAATACATGTTAGATAATTATGCGACCGTTGAAGAAGTGGTGACTGCATTAGAAAAAATACCATTATTGGTTGCTACGGATAATGTACCGGGACAAGCACGTTTAGCAACGTTGCATTTATCACTATCTGACGCAAGTGGCGACAGTGCAATTGTCGAATATATTAATGGAAAGCAAGTTATTCATCATAGTCGAAAATATCAGGTGATGACGAATTCGCCCGCTTATGAAAAACAGTTAGCGATGCAGGAATATTGGCAAGGTATTGGTGGTACTGTAATGTTACCAGGGACAAATCGCTCAGCCGATAGATTTGCGCGTGCACAATTTTATGTAAATGCTATTCCACAAGAAACTACCGCGAATAAAGCTGTTGCGAGTGTTTTTGGTGTTATTCGTAATGTGTCAGTACCTTATGGATTAACGTCAGAAACCTCCCCTGAAATATCTTCAACACGTTGGAGAACTTTAGTTGACCATAAACGCCAACTTTACTTTTTTGAATCTGCATTAACGCCCAATATTTTTTGGACTGATTTAGCTAAAATCGATTTTTCTAAAGAAACAGGTAAAGTTAAAAAATTAGATTTAGGTGAAGAGCAGAGCCATATTTATTCAGGTGATGCGACCAATAGTTATGTAGATACGATACCATTTGAATTTTTAGGTCTGAGTGCTAAGCAATTGGGCTATTAAGCTAATCTTGATGATACCTCCTGTTGTTTCAGGAGGTTGATTTTAGTCAAATCATTGTTTATTTATCAATGAAAGCTTTGCAGATAAAAAATGAACGGTATAAGATGTATTTAAAATGCAACTTATTGGTGATGATATGAATGAGTTAGTTAGCTATAAAACCATGCCTGTTTGGAATAAAACGTCTCTTCCTTTAATGTTTCAAGAGCGCCATAACACCAAAGAAGATTCTTATGCGCAACTTGAAATCTTACAAGGTTCACTAGATTTTATTATTTTTGGTGAAGACGACAGTGAGCAGCACTTTACTTTTGATGTAAATAACCAACCTCCGATTATTGAACCTCAAGTTTGGCATCGAATTTCTGCTTGTAGTGATGATATGCAATGTCAGCTTTCATTCTTATGTCAGCCAGAACTTAAATTTTTTAAAGAGTATGGATTAACGACACCGCATTCTGAAGTACGTTATTTGTGTGAACAGAAATTATCTACACCATGTAAAACGTTGGATTTGGGTTCAGGTCGAGGCCGTAATAGTTTCTATCTTGCCTTGCAAGGTTATGATGTGACCGCGGTGGATATTAATGAACAGCATATCCAAGCAATTGAGTTTGTGAAAAAGCAGTCAGGTGTTGATAATATTAATACCGCAGTCTATGACATTAATCGCCATCAAATACAGGGTGATTATGATTTAATTATATCGACAGTTGTCTTGATGTTTTTGCAAAGAGATAAAATTGCCAATGTGATTGCTGATATGCAAGATCATACTTTGGCTGGCGGTATCAATGTGATTGTTTGTCCTGTTGAAACTCCCGATGCACCACTAGACTTGGTGCCTTTTAAATGTTTTTTAAAGCCGGGTGAATTGCAAGAATGCTACAAGGATTGGGAAATTTTAAAATATAATGAAAATCCGGGGCATTTACATAAAACAGATGCACAAGGTAATCGAATCAAACTTAATTTTGCTACCTTGATCGCTAAAAAGAAATAGTTTTATTTTCATATAATAACGGGTTGCTATTGGCAACCCGTTATCTATTTAAACATTGCTTTCAATAAAATAATACTGTTCCGTATTCAGCTAGTTTGTTGTCGAAGAACTTGTTGCAGTTGGCTTTTGTTGAGCGCTACGCTGAAGTGTTCTTTCGAGTAAGACGGAGTAAAGCGGTCTTCCCCCTAAGAATTGAGCGACTATTGTTGCGCCGATACAGGTAATAATCATGGGTAAAATGAGTTGGTAATTACTGGTCATTTCAAGAACTAAAACAATTCCGGTGAGAGGTGCTCGTACCGTCGCCGCAAATAGAGCCCCCATACCCGCAATAGCAAAAGTGCCGACTTCAATAGGGTATTGTGGAAAGAGCGTCAAAACGGTATAGCCATAAATCCCACCAAATAAAGTCCCTAAAGCAAGTAATGGCGAGAAAATTCCGCCTGGTGCCCCAGAGCTGAAACTGATTGTTGACGTGAGAAAACGAAGCGCAAAAAATACTAACAAAATGGTGACCGTAAAACTGTTAGCGACCATTTGATAGATGACGGAATAACCACCACCAACAATCTCAGGGGTATAGACGCCAATCGCACCACAGGCTCCACCAATCAATCCACCCATTAAAACAAAGCGCGAGATTTTATTTTGATAAAAGGCGAGGAATTTCGTCTGTAGGAATAATAAAAAGCGATTGAAGCAAATACCGACAACACCAAATAACATACCTAAAATTAAATATAGCCATAAGGTATTTAGTGGTGCAGATGAAAATTGCCCAATATTTAATAGTGCTGCATCCCCATTAATCATCCTAAATACGATAGTCGCTGTGACTGCGCCAATAAATACTGCTTTGATGGAGATTAAGCTGTATTTAAATTGTGGGCGCATTTCTTCGATGATAAATAAGATCCCCGCAAGAGGAGCGTTAAATGCAGTTGCAAGGCCAGCGGCAGCCCCAGAGGCTAATAATGTGTGACGTGATTCATTATCTTTAAGACGAAAAATATCATAAAACATCTGGCTAATATTGGCACCAAGTTGCACTGTAGGTCCTTCACGTCCAAGCACCATACCTGAGCCTAGCGTACCTAAACCACCGATAAATTTAACGGGGATCACTCGCCACCATCGAACAGGGCGAAGATCTTGTAATGCCCCTTCAATTTCAGGAATACCTGAGCCTCCGGATTCCGGTGAGAAACGTCTCACTAAATAATAACCTATCATGGCAAGCACAGCAGAGACGACAAACATCGTTGGTACTATTAACCATTTATGGGTAACAAATTCGCCGACTGAATGAATACGATAATGGCTAATCCATGTTGTCCCTAACATAAATAAGGAGCCGATAAGCCCAACCGTAGCACCAATAACAGCAGCTAAGATAAGGATTTTAATGGGGGTTTTATCAGATTCTTTTAATCGTTTAAGTATTCCGAAACGGATTTTTATCGTGGATTTGCTTATCGAATTGTCCTGTTTCATCTTTAATTGACTCTCTTTTTACGATTAAATAACAATAGCTTATGATTACAGTATAGCAAGAGGAATGATAAATCCCATCATAGGGAAATTATACTCTAATGAATAGACATTATATTTTATTAATAAGTGATAATAAATTCTATAAATAGAAAGAGTATTGGGCAATATCATACTTTTTGTATTGATAATAGTTCTCATTAATATAAAACATTAGCTTAGATCAATAAACTGTCAAATAGCCTTCAAATCTACTTTTTTATTCCTAGGAAAGGGGTAACCTTAATGTTGTATATAAAATGCAACTTTAAAGGGCGAATAACATGTACTGTGTGCAATGTGAACAAACAATGAAAACCCCAGTGGGTAATGGCTGTGCATACGCGCAGGGTATGTGCGGTAAAACAGCAGAAACATCTGATCTACAAGACTTATTAGTTGCTGTATTACAGAGCTTATCAGCAAGCGCAGTGACTGCACGTGAACTTGGTATTATTGATCATGATGTCGATAGCTTTGCACCACTCGCATTTTTCTCAACACTCACTAACGTAAATTTCGATTCAGAACGTATTATTGGTTATGCGCGTGAAGCCATTTATTTTCGCGATAAATTAATCAAACAATGTCAGTCCGTAAATAGTGCGATTGTATTTAATCATCCATTGATAAATCTCCAATTAGATGGCACCGATATCCCAACACTACAAAAACAAGCAGCACAATTTTCACTGGATATTGATAAAGCGCAAATTGGTGAAGATATTCATGGTTTGCGGATGCTATGTCTATATGGCCTAAAAGGTGCAGCAGCCTATATGGAACATGCCCATGTATTAGGTCAATATGATAATGATATATATGCTCAATATCATGAGATTATGGCCTGGCTAGGCACATTACCTGCTGATATGAATGAGTTACTCGATAATTCCATGGCGATTGGTCTGATGAACTTTAAAATCATGGAAATATTAGATGCAGGGGAAACCGGAGAGTTTGGTCATCCAGCACCGACGGAAGTTAATGTTCGTCCTGTTGCGGGCAAATGTATTTTAATTTCAGGTCATGATTTAAAAGATCTGAAAATGCTATTAGAGCAAACCGAAGGCAAAGGTATTAACATTTATACCCACGGTGAAATGTTACCTGCACATGGTTATCCTGAACTTAAAAAATATTCACATTTGGTGGGTAACTACGGAAGTGGTTGGCAAAATCAACAAGTGGAATTTGCTAAATTCCCAGGCTCAGTATTAATGACTTCAAACTGTATTATTGACCCAGATGTTGGACAATATAAAGATAGAATTTGGACTCGTAGTATTGTTGGTTGGCCTGGAGCGAAACACTTAGTAGGTGATGATTTCACACCAATGATTGAGCAAGCATTGGGTATGTCGGGCTTTCCATACACAGAAATAGAACATAAAATCACCGTTGGATTTGGTCGTCAAACTTTGTTAGGTGCGGCTGATACTGTGATTGATTTAGTTTCACAGAAAAAATTACGCCATGTATTTTTAGTTGGCGGTTGCGATGGTAGCCGTGGTGAAAGAAGTTATTACACTGACTTTGCTCGTAGTGTTCCACAAGATTGTTTAATTCTTACTTTGGCATGTGGTAAATATCGTTTTAATAAATTAGATTTCGGTACTTTAGAAGGTTTGCCGCGTTTGCTTGATGTTGGGCAATGTAATGATGCATATTCTGCCATTATGTTAGCTGTAAATTTATCTGAAAAATTGGGTTGTGGAATTAATGATTTACCCCTGAGTTTGATATTATCTTGGTTCGAACAAAAAGCGATTGTTATTTTATTAACACTATTAGCGCTTGGCGTTAAAAACATTTATACCGGCCCTACTGCGCCAGGATTTTTAACCGAAAACTTATTAAATGTGTTAAATGAAAAGTTTGGCATGCGTAGTATTACGACAGTTGAACAAGATCTTGCTGAGATTTTACCTGCATAGTTATTTATATGTTGTTATTAACTAATATATCGTTATGAGAAAAGGGGAGTTTTCTCCCCTTTAAAGGAGTAAAGGGATGACAATGCCAAGTAATTTATGTCCGAATAGAATGCAAATTCATTCTATAATTAAAGAAACATCGGATGTTTGGACAATTAATTTAATTAATCATGATTTTTATACTTATTCACCAGGGCAATATGCATTGGTTAGTATAAAAAATAGTGAGGATGTCATGCGTGCCTACACCCTTTCTTCATCGCCGGGAAAAAGCCGCTTTATCTCTATTACTGTAAGACGATTAGACGATGGTGTTGGTTCAAATTGGTTAACTCGTGCGGTAAAACCTGGGGATTATCTTTGGCTTTCTGAAGCGCAAGGGGAGTTTACTTGTGCGAATGTCAACAGTCATCAGTATTTGATGCTAGCCGCCGGTTGTGGCGTGACACCGATTATGTCGATGACCCGTTGGTTAATGGCTAATCGCCCTGAAACAAATGTTAAAGTTTTATTCAATGTCCGTGATGCTCAACAAGTCATTTTTGCCGAAGAGTGGCAACAGCTAACAAATATTTATCCAGATAGACTGCAACTTTGTATTATGGCAGAGAATCCAGATAACGGGGGTATTACTGAAGGTCGTTTGAATGAAGAAAAACTAAAAGTATTAGTACCTGATATTGCTTCAAGGGTTGTGATGACCTGTGGCCCAGTTCCTTATATGAAAAATGCGCAGAAACTTGCAGAAAATCTGAGTGTACCTGCGGAGCATTTTTTTATGGAACGCTTCTCAACTGAACCAGAAGCAGTGAATAACGAAGATGTATTAACGCTTAAAATTCGCCACCGATTAATCGATTTTAAAGTGCCCGTTGGTACATCATTGCTAAGTGCATTAGAACAAAATAAACAGCCTGTCATTGCTGCATGTCGTGCCGGTGTTTGTGGTAGTTGTAAAACAAAAGTGTTATCGGGTAATTATACGACAACGAGTACAATGACATTAACTCAAGATGAAATAGATGCGGGTTATGTTTTAGCTTGTAGCTGCCAATTACAGAGTGATGTTGAAATCGCTTGAGTAAAGATAATAAAAGTAGACTGTCTCATGGATTAGAACAATGGGACAGTAAATAATATTATTTTATGATTTTTTAATATTAAAAATAACAGTAATAAATATAATTTAATTATTACTCTAAATTAGTGTTCAGGAAATTTCCCTGAAACAAAGTAGATGGATAATTTACTCAATGTATTTATTGCTGAGACAGCAACTTCCTTATTAGGGTCTTGGCATAAGTCAATGATCCGAATAATGGCATCATTATATTCAATTGTCGCTTTAAAATCGCCTAAAGCCGATATCGCTGCAATTTTTATTTCATCATTCATTCGAAATGTTAAGTTTGTTAACATATCGACGATTACTTTATCCATAATAAAATATTCACTGTTAAATTAATTCACATCATTTTAAGTTAAATCTAAAGATATTTAATCCTAAATTAATAGGGTAAATGAAGCTTTTAATTCAAAAGTTATATTTTTAATTGAATATTTCGAACTAAATAATTACGTAAGTATTTATTCTTATAGCATTTAACTCTAAATATGAGTGTGCGTAAATGGATTATATTAATTTTATAGAGCTAAGTAATATAACCACTCGATAAATGAGTTGAGCTTATATTATATAAGGCTTAATTTATGAAAACTTATAATATATTTTTATTATTCTGAGGTTGGCTTATTACCTTTAATAACGTATTAATTTGATTAATGTTTTTTATGATTATGGTGTTTGACTATTAAAGCTATTATGTGTTTTTAATCAATTTTCATAACAAAATTTATTCTGAGTTACATTTTGTTACGTGATGAATCCTTATTACATATTAACTTAAACAAAACATAAACGGCCTAGTTCCATCAGTATAATGACTTATTTAAAAGCTAGTAATTAATCATTAAGTGGGTATAATTTGCGCCGCATCCAAAGTGCAGTAACTCGTTAGGCGAGGCTCCTATACAAACATAGGTTACTGATCTGACGACGTCGAGAGACGCCCAAGATCAGGACAGGATATATCGACCGAAGGTATATCCCCATGTAACTTCCTGTATTAAACAGGATACGTTGTATAGTGCTAAAACCGAGACGAAGAGATAGCAATCGCATTCTCTCATCTGGTTTCGCCCCTATGTGAGTACTGTTTGAGTAACCAACAGTAATAGGGACTAAAAAAATGACATTCACTACCCAGAACAAAGCGGGCACTGTAGCAATTGCACAGTCCGCAGTGAAAAACGTACGTCAAAAAAACAATCATACCCAGCAACCTAAAATTGATGATACAACCGTTAGTGCTTATATGAGCCAATCATATTTGCCAGTTTCGGTTGCTGACTCAATTGCTAGCGTGAAGATTAGTTTAATTGAACACCTCGAAGGCGAACAAATTCCCACTTATTTATTTGTTGTCGATAGCGATAATTATTTAAATGGTATTCTTTCAGTTAAATCATTATTAGCGGCTTCAGAAGATTTATTAGTAGCCGATATTATGCGACACAATTATTTCTCCGTCTCGCCTGAGCAATCTCGTCATGCCGTTTATGATCTGATTAATCATAGTGGTCTAGATATGATACCAGTAGTTCAATTCGGTAAATTGATGGGTGTTTTGCGACCGCAAGATATTGCTGAACTGATTGAAGATGAGAATACGCTTGATGCTCAATTGCAGGGTGCGACAACGCCACTTGATGAACCTTATTTAACCACTAGCCCAGTTACTTTATGGCGTAAACGTGTAGTTTGGTTATTAATGCTATTTGTCGCCGAAGCTTATACAGGTACTGTTTTAAAAGCATTTGAAGAACAATTGGAAGCGGCGATTTCACTCGCATTTTTTATTCCATTGTTAATTGGAACCGGTGGTAATAGTGGTACGCAAATTACCTCAACTTTAGTGAGAGCAATGGCACTCGGCGAAGTGAGTTTACGTAATTTGGGTACGGTGCTGAGAAAGGAAGTTTCGACATCTTTTTTAGTTGCAATCACAATTGGTGGCGCAGCATTGATTCGAGCTTGGATACTAGGTGTCGGCTATGAAGTTACTATTGTTGTTAGCTTAACTATTGTTGCTATTACAGTGTGGAGTTCGATTGTTGCTTCAATTATCCCAATGGTACTGCAAAAATTGAAAGTTGACCCTGCGGTGGTTTCTGCACCATTTATTGCAACATTCATTGATGGTACGGGTCTTATTATTTACTTTGAAATTGCAAAACTTGTGATGACAGAGTTTGCTTAAAGACACGCCCATAATTTAGTGCGGCAGAAGACTAATTTTCTGCCGCAACCTCATTTTCTCTTCGCAAAATTTCCCCGCACTTTTTACACAAATACTGGTTCTCGCCTCGTACCACTTTATTATGTCTTCTAATAGTTAATTCATGATTTGAAGGACATGCGCAATGGTAGGTAAATGTTTTACTTTTTACTGTGCTGACGGAAAAATTATGGGTACGGCTTGGGCTTACTTCAAGCACACTTTGCATCATCCATTTCCATTCATTGCCATGAGGTAAAATACCCTTGCGTCCATAAACACGATAAACCAGTAAATGGGCCAGTTCATGAGGAACAACCTCATCAATAAAGTTATCAGGGTTTTCTATCAATAATATTGGGTTGATACGAATTTCCCATTCTTTGAGATAAGCACTGCCTGCGGTGGTTCCTCGCTGCTTATAGTTAACGATAGGCTCTGGAAATTTTTGTTCCAATTTTTGCTCTGCGAGGGCAATTTTGGCTCGCAGTGTCTGCATGACACGCTGTTGTAAAAAGATAGGGACTCGAATTGTTTTTATCCTATAAATTGTTTTTATTTTATAAATAGTACGCGATGGTAATTATATCTAGCTAGCAATAATTGACATTTAATATATTAAAAAATATATTGTAATTATATATAACATAGCCAATGTTTGTGGGTAATATGAATAATAACACATCAGAAGCACAACTTAGTGCAATGAAACTGGCGGCGATTCAAACCGCGGCGCGTTTAAAAATACTCGGAAATCCTGATCGGTTAATCATATTATGTCAGTTAACTCAGGGGGAAGCATGTGTTAGTGAGCTCGAGGAGACCTTGGGTATTCTACAGCCGACTTTATCACAACAGTTAACGGTATTGCGTAATGAAGCGTTTGTTGTCACACGTCGTGAAGGAAAACGTATTTATTATGCTATTGCAGATGAAAAATTGTTCATATTATTGAACACGTTATATCAACTTTATTGCCCTGTTCAGGAGAAATAAAATGACTATCGATTGGGCTCATTTTACACCTTTGTCGGCTGCACTCGGCGGGGTATTGATTGGTTTAGCTGTCGCATTATTATTGGTTTTTAACGGTCGGATAGCAGGTATTAGCGGTATTTTAGCCGGTATATTGAAACCAATTAAAGGGGATACCGGATGGAAAGTCGCATTTATTTTAGGGATCATGATAGCGCCGTCATTATTCATTTATTTCGCTTATAGTCCAGAGGTTGTGATAACGACAAGTATGCCAATTTTAATTCTTGCCGGCTTATTT
Organism: Providencia sp.; assembly: GCF_052096715.1. Lineage (NCBI taxonomy): Bacteria > Pseudomonadati > Pseudomonadota > Gammaproteobacteria > Enterobacterales > Morganellaceae > Providencia > Providencia sp. The sequence goes on along the minus strand of NZ_JBQDNB010000017.1, from coordinate 5,929 downwards.
GTTGGATTTGGTACTCGTTTAGGTGGCGGCTGCACTAGTGGTCATGGTATCTGTGGTATGGCTAGATTCTCCCGTCGTTCAATAGTCGCAGTACTGATTTTTATGGTTGTGGCTTTTATTACGGTTGCTATCTCTAATAGTTATGGACTAGGGGGATAATAATTATGCCAATTCTTATCGCATTAATTTCAGGTTTATTATTTGGATTAGGACTCATTATTGCAGGAATGGGGAATCCCGCTAAAATCCTCGCTTTCTTAGATATAACCGGTAATTGGGATCCATCTTTGCTGGTGACTATGGCCGTTGCTATGGCGATTAGCGGCATTGCTTTTGCGTTAGTTAAAAAGCGTAAAAGCAGTGTATTAAATTGCCCAATTCAAATTCCAACCAATCAAAAAATAGACGTAAGTTTAGTGACCGGAAGTGTTTTTTTTGGTGTGGGTTGGGGACTTGCCGGTATTTGTCCGGGACCTGCATTATTATTGACTGGAATGGGGATTATTCAGGGTGTTATTTTTACCCTAGCGATGATTGCGGGTATGGCTATTTTTCAATTTAGTCAAAAAAATTAGCTAGATAAATAACGATAATAAAAACATTAAAATAGTTTAGCTGATAGTTTGATATGAGCTAGATAAACAAAAACCCATCCTAGGATGGGTTTTTAGTTGAGCGATAGAATGTTAAATATAGCTCAATAAAACAGTCAATTAAGCGTACTTAAGCAGCGATTTATAAACCCGCGGCTGCACGTAAGATTTCTGCTTTATCTGTCTTTTCCCAAGGGAACAGGGAACGACCAAAGTGACCGTATGAAGCGGTTTGTTGATAGATTGGGTGCAACAAGTCAAGCATTTGAATTAGGCCGTAGGGACGTAAATCAAAGAATTCACGCACTAGCGTAATGAGTTGCTCTTCTGAAACTTTACCAGTACCAAAAGTTTCTACCATAATGGATGTTGGTTCAGCAACACCGATAGCGTAGGACACTTGGATTTCACAGCGATCTGCAAGACCTGCGGCAACAATGTTTTTTGCTACGTAGCGTGCTGCATAGGCTGCTGAGCGGTCAACTTTAGAGGGATCTTTACCTGAAAACGCGCCGCCACCATGACGAGCCATACCGCCGTATGTATCAACGATAATTTTACGTCCGGTTAAGCCACAGTCTCCCATTGGTCCACCAATAACAAAACGGCCTGTTGGGTTAATAAAGTATTTAGTTGCGGATGAAAGCCATTCTGCGGGTAGCACAGGTTTGATGATTTCTTCCATCACGGCTTCATGCAAATCTTTTTGATGAATATCTTCAGAGTGCTGAGTTGATAAAACAACCGCATCAATACCGACAATTTTATGGTTATCGTATTTAAATGTGACCTGACTTTTTGCATCTGGGCGTAACCACGGAAGTGTCCCATTTTTACGCACTTCAGCTTGGCGTTGCACTAAACGGTGAGCAAACGTAATCGGTGCTGGCATTAATACGTCAGTTTCATTTGTAGCATAACCAAACATGATACCTTGGTCACCTGCGCCTTGCTCTAATGGGTTTTCACGGTCAACACCTTGGTTAATATCTGGTGACTGTTTACCAATAGCGCTCAATACAGCACAAGAATTAGCATCAAAGCCCATGTCTGAGCTGGTATAACCGATTTCACGAACGGTTTTACGTGTAATTTCTTCAATATCAACCCAAGCACTGGTGGTGATTTCTCCTCCAACCATTACCATACCTGTTTTGACATAGGTTTCGCAGGCAACGCGTGCTTTCGGGTCTTGTTCAAGAATAGCATCGAGGACTGCATCAGAAATTTGATCAGCAATTTTATCCGGATGCCCTTCTGATACAGACTCAGAGGTAAATAGGTGTGTGGCCATTAGATTGATACCTTAAAAATTCGCAGAATTATAATTGGATGTTTTAACATCTAGACGTCTATTTATCTATTTTAGTATCATACCGTAAAAAATTCTAGCTGTTTTTATATTAAAAACGAAGTGGGGCATAAAATGGCAATTCGCAAAATATTATCTCGATTCATGCAATTTGGTTTTGCATTTTTGGTCTAATAGATGTATAAACTGCGACCGTAACGGATGGTTCTTGTTTCCCGTTATATACCAGCAGAACACACAAGTTATCTGCTATCTATCAGGAATGTTTATAATCTTTTGAATTTCAATGAAAAACATGCTGAAAACACAGCTAAATTGAAGTTTTAAAGTATAAACAGTTATATTGGGGGTTAATGGGCTATGATCCATAATCTACTGAATAACAGTGTCCAACCGTCATATGCGGATCGCCGCGTGACATTGGCTTTTACTTTCCTGTCTTTTTTTACTTCATCACGAAGTTACCGTCACACCTATCTTATGTCCTTAAATTTTAGTCAGTAATTAGCTAAGCTTAAGGGTATATATTGTCACCGTTTAGAAGTTCTAAGCACTTTTAATTTAAATCTGAGTATAGCAATTTCCCTAGCATAACCGCCTAGCGGTATCATGTCTTTGACTGATATTTGACTGGAAAGAGAACGCGTCACTCACCCCTCCATACTAGGAGTTTATAATGAATGATAATATCGCTCGCAAAATGCGCCAGACGTACAACATCGCGTATTGGGGCGGAGGTTACTATCAGGTGAATGAACGCGGAAATGTCTGTGTTTGCCCTAACCCTGAAAGTCCTGACACCGTTGTTGATTTGGCTGAACTTGTTTATCAAGTGAAAGAAGAGCAACAGAGTCTGCGTTTACCTGCACTATTTTGCTTTCCGCAAATTCTACAACATCGTTTACGTTCGATAAACGCAGCCTTTAGGCGTGCCCGTGAGTCGTATGGCTATAAAGGCGATTACTTTCTGGTCTATCCCATTAAGGTTAATCAACAGCGTCGTGTGATTGAATCTCTTGTCAATTCAGGAGAGCCTTTAGGACTAGAAGCTGGCTCTAAAGCTGAACTCATGGCAGTGCTCGCGAATGCGGGACGTACTTGTACTGTGATTGTCTGTAACGGCTATAAAGACCGTGAATATATTCGATTGGCACTTATTGGTGAGAAACTGGGTCATAAAGTTTACCTCGTCATCGAAAAAATGTCCGAAATCGAAATGGTGCTTAAAGAAGCTGAAAGCTTGAATGTAACGCCTCGTTTAGGTGTTCGTGCACGTCTCGCATCTCAAGGTTCAGGAAAGTGGCAGGCGAGTGGTGGGGAAAAATCAAAATTTGGTTTAGCCGCGACGCAAGTTTTGCAGTTAGTCGAAATTTTACGTAATGCGAATCGCTTAGATAGCTTGCAATTATTACATTTCCATCTCGGATCTCAGATGGCGAATATTCGTGATATTGCGACAGGTGTGCGAGAGTCGGCGCGTTTCTATGTTGAGTTACATCGTATTGGCGTCAATATTCAATGTTTTGATGTAGGTGGCGGTCTGGGTGTTGACTATGAAGGCACTCGTTCCCAATCTGATTGTTCAGTTAACTATGGGCTAAATGAATACGCTAATAACGTTATTTGGGCAATTGGTGACGCCTGTGAAGAATTTAATCTACCTCACCCAACCGTTATCACTGAATCGGGTCGTGCTCTTACTGCGCATCACACGGTCTTAGTGTCTAATGTTATCGGGGTAGAGCGTAATGAATTTACGAAAACCTCTGCGCCAAGTGAAGATGCGCCACGCTCACTGATTTCTTTGTGGGAAACGTGGGAATCAATGCAGCATCAAGGTAATAGTCGTTCACTACGCGAATGGTTGCATGATAGTCAATTTGACTTGCAAGAAGCGCATACCCAATATGCTCACGGAGTATTAGATTTAACTCAACGTGCTTGGGCAGAAGAGCTATACCTCAATATTTGTCGTCGTATCCAGCAAGACTTAGATCCAAGCAACCGAGCACATCGCCCGATTATAGATGAGCTACAAGAGCGTATGGCAGACAAATTCTATGTGAATTTCTCTTTGTTCCAATCGCTACCGGATTCGTGGGGTATTGATCAAGTTTTCCCAGTATTACCAATTGAAGGCTTAGATAAACCTTTAGACCGACGAGCTGTCGTACTTGATATTACCTGCGATTCAGATGGCATCATCGACCACTATGTTGATGGCGATGGCATTGAAACCACAATGCCAATGCCAGCTTATGACCCAGAAAAACCACCGATGATAGGTTTCTTTATGATAGGCGCCTATCAAGAAATATTGGGTAATATGCATAATTTATTTGGTGACACCGCAGCGATAGATGTATGGGTAGACAGCCAAGGCAATGCGCGTTACTTACAAAGTGAAGAAGGTGACTCTGTCGCAGACATGCTGCAATACGTCAAATTAGTGCCGGAAGTGCTATTAGAAAGCTTCATTGAGCAAGTAAAAGGCAAAGGTCTGAGTGAGCAGTTACAAAAAGACTTTGTAGAAGAATTTGAAAATGGGTTGTATGGTTATACCTATCTCGAAGACGAGTAATCCAGTACTGAAAGGTTGGGTGCTAATATAGTACCTAACCTTTATTTTCAATGTGTTATGTGAATATTCGCGTGCTGATGGTAAATCAAGGGGCACCAATGGCACATGTACATTTCATGTATATTTCATGTAATTCTCGTGGTTATTATATTTGGCAAAAGTCATATGTAGGAAAGCTAATTCGATTTGACTTGAGAACTAGAGATCTACAAATCGCTCATAAACGTTCAAAAATTATACTTAGTACTTTTCATCGATTAAAAAGAGAATGTAGCGATATTGATGAAATAAGAGCACATTTAATGAATGAGCGAGATATGTTCATCGAACAAGAGATCCATTTAGAAGCAAACTACATTCACTGGGTTAATAGTGGTAATTTACCCAATAGACAGCCGTATGATGGGGGTTTTCAAGCTAAAAGTCATAAAATTAGCCAAGTTTTTGATGAATGGCACAACGAAATGAAATCTGAATGGAGACCATTAACATTTAAAGGTAACAGGGCTGCGGTTGATTACTTAATTAGCCTATATGGTGATACTGATATTCAGTCATTTGACAAATCAAAGGTAGCTAGTTTTAAAAAAGCTTTAAAGAATAAGTATAAGTCTGAATTCTCTAGCCAATCCATGTTTAAGAAAGTATCTGCTCTTTTTAGCTTTGCCACTGATAAAAGGGATTATATTACTAAAAATCCATTTAGTAATATGGGATATAAAAAGATTAAAAAAATTAACCCTAGAATCTCTGTATCCACTGAATCACACAAAAAAGTACTTGAACTTATAGAGCACAAATCTCATCTGTGGTGGCTTATACAGGTATTATATTACACAGGTATGAGAGTGACCGAATGTATACAGCTAACAGAGCAGGATTATGTATACATTGCAGATAAAGGACAAAAGATAGCTTGTATAAGTGTTAATGATAGGGATGGTAAGAGGATTAAAAATTCAAGTAGTATAAGAACTATACCAATTCATAAAAATTTACTTCAAAGCGGAATTATGGATGAGAAGCCAGTATTTCCATGGGCTGTTCATAATCCAGTATCTAATGCTGTAGCAAACCTATTTAAAAAATAGATGAAAAGCATAGCCCACATGACTATCGATACGCTATGAGTGATAGGCTAAGAGATATATCAGACCTCCCCGACCATATAAGGTTTAGCATACTTGGTCACAGTAGTAGTACTATGACTGATAGCGTATACAGAGGGAAAGAGCCTATTTTTCTGATGAAAGAAGCCATTGACCGAACTTAGCCATGTTGTTCCAACATAGCTAAGTTTTTACCATCAGCACGCGAATATTCACATAACACATTGAAAATAAAGGTTAGGTACTATATTAGCACCCAACCTTTCAGTACTGGATTACTCGTCTTCGAGTACTATCAGTACTGGATCCTAATCCAAAAAAATTAGTTATTACA
>NZ_JBQDNB010000016.1:10278-97508 GCF_052096715.1 Providencia sp. | reverse complement strand
CAATGAGATACTATCTTACAAAAAAACTGTGGCCTTTCCTAACCAATTAGGCAATACCATGGATGATAACAACAAAAGAATGCCAACTAATAAATATTGGAAAACATGAAGCATACGGATAAATAGCTCTTTTAATATCATAGAGTGTACCCTTTATTGCCAATGTTGATTAACCACCAAAATAAAATTAACAGTTAAAATATAGCAGCTTATTTCGTTTGTCAGGTACCTATAATGACATCTATTCCACAACGATATAATGGTTTAATACTAGCACTATAACTATCTATAGGTAAAAAATAGTAATCAGATTGTTCTGCTATAATTAAAAGTGACCTTTTGTAACTTATAACTTCACACTAAAAGGAAGAAAATATGTTGAAAAAAATTAGTTTCCTCATCTGCTCATTAGCAGTTGCTTTCACATTAACTGCCTGTAACACCACTAAAGGTGTTGGTGAAGACATAGAGGCGGGAGGAGAGGCAATACAAAGAGCGGCGCAGTAAAGCCTATCTTCTTACCTAAAACACTAGAGGATATATTTATTTTTAATCTTCTAGTGTTTACTTATTCATTTAACGAAGCTCAAATTTTTATTTTCTTTTCTATATTGATTTACACTTAATTCATGTGATAACTCTTTAAAACACTTATACTGACAGTGTATTCAACTATTACTTCATTTTATTTTGCCCGATACTTTGGACATTTTTATTTTTCTACAATTGAAAAAGTTATCTACAGTAAATTGATAGCTACATAAATTTAATGTAAATTATCGTAAATCAATGTACAAGCTAAACTGGGATAACTTAAATGTGTTATTTAAGAAAAACACTACTCATATGCTCCTTACTTTCTTTATGCGGCTGTATTTCAAGCACTAATATTTATGACGATACAAAGGACGATACTGTGAATAATGCGGTGCTTATTACAGGAGGAGGAAACTGGTCTTTTGTCAAAGATATTAACGCATCGACTTATCAAAAAAATAAAGATAAATTCAAGGGGATTTACGAAAAGTCCTCCATCCCAGAAACTACTATGTTTAATAATGTTATTGATATTTCTTTATTTTCTCGCGCTTGGGATTTTGAACCCACTGATGGTAGTCGGCCACCAGTAAAGCTAGAAATGCAAAGAGACGTCCTAATTATCCCCCCAGGTTCCTATAAAATAAGAACAGACTGTATAACACTAACCCCTCCTGGAGGTGGGTATTATTCAAGCCATAATCATACCCAATCCTTCAAAGCAAATACATATTATGCACTAACTTGTAATTATGTTGCTCCAGGCCCAATAATTAAATCATCTATTGAAGAATTAAAATAAACTATTAATAACAGTTAAAATCGAAGCAATAATTATTTACTTCTTTCTGCTTCGATTTTCTATATTATTTTTATTACCAGTTAATCTTGTAGACATTCAGTATTTATATAACTCTGTAATCCTTTAATCATTTGTTTGGACTCTGCAATCCGCGTTCTGAGTAACCAATAATTTCCGACAGCGGAGTCAGTAGGTCTGGCGGTTGTTCCATCATCCAAGCCGGTGGCGATAGTGCCTTCGGCGTTTTTACAACTGGCTTTGTGATTGGTTATTTTTTGTAATAAAAAACCCGCCGTAGCGGGTCATTCGTAAAAAAATAGGACGTACAATACTGGTATAAGTATCATTACTGTTATAACTGTGAATATTATGAACATTAACCGTTCTTCTGAATCAATTTGCTTTGACGTTAATTCAGGCTTTGAGCTTTGCTCCATCATCACCTGTTTGTTTTGAATTGATTCTGCCTTTATATGCTTACCTCTGTCATACGTGGATAATATTATTACCGGCAAAACTAGAAGTATCACTATAAAGGCTATGACAATTACGAATGTAATTAAGGCTGTTCCGCTATATCCATCCATAGAACACCAGACGCTAATAATTTGTTGCTGATTAGTGTATCAATTTAGGTTTAGTATACAAGAATAAAAAGGCCGCTGAGCGACCTATTACGATACTACGTCTTGTAACTCGGGAATTTTTATTTGAATTTCATGTTTAAGTTGAGTTAATTTTGATTCCATAGTCACTTTTTCCCTACCACCCCCCATCTATTCATTATTCTTTCTGCTGTACTCACTCGGCGCTTCTTACTTTGATATTCAAACTCTAGTAAGTTAGCCTTCGCGAACATATCTAGGTGACCAAAAACAATTGAACAAAATGTCTGATAGACCTTAACCTCAAAAGCCGCGGAGAGCCATGCCGCATAACGCAAAGCTATCAGTTCATGCGCCCAAGTCCCCCTATCATTACCACCATGATTTGTAATAAGTATTTGATTTTGCTTCAAGGTGTCTTTTAGTACCTTGGTGACTTCCTCTACAAATTCCCTAACCCCATCAGCTTTTAGGGACTGGCTTGGTTTTTGCCATTTTTTAGCCAACTTCCCTGCCACGGCAGCTTTATGCAGGTCATTCAGATTATAGGTTCCGTTTTCACTCCCCTTTACGTGGGTATCCTCAATAATTATTGTTGGATAATGTATCTTCCCATGGAATGGAAGAACCTTCGCCCATCGGAACGCGCATGTATTTTTTAACCGCTTGTGCAATTGGCATTCGGCGAGGCGCTTTCAATAATGCGGATACATCCTTTCTTACTGTTGCTGCCGAGGCGTAATTTATGGTCACTCTTCTTCATCCTCCGCATCGAGTACTTCAAATGCCAATATATCTCTTAGCTCATCCACAACCTTTTGGGCTTCTGTTATTTGATCGGCTTTCCAACCTTTATCACGTTCGAGTTTATCTGGCCACGTATCCAGAACTTGTGATATGGCCTTTATAATAACGGCCATTTCTCGATGAACCTCGGAGACGGGGACTAATTGCTTGAGTGTTGTTTCAAGCTTGATCCTTTCATTTTCAGATTGGTACCAATCCTTTCTGTCTTTCGGAAACATAACAGCCGGATTTTGGATAGCATCGCCGCTTGCCTCTGGTTCAGCGCCAAAAAGTATTGGTCCCACATCACGTAAAGCATAAACAGGATTACCCCGAACGGTATTTGCTATGGGGGTATTAGCATCAAGCAACCGCTTTTTAACTGTGCCACGATTTAAGCCGAAAGCTTCAGCAATCTTAGCCACGCTCCAGTTGTAGGCGTCCCCCAGATTGCTGACGTTGGACATTGACACCTCACTCTGTCAGGTGAAAACTGATATTTTTATTGATTATCAGATAGATATAACACATTGAGGTGACAACTCCATGTTGAAATTGTCACCTCAATATCGATATTATCAAGTTAAATCAGAGAGTTGGATTACCTGCTGCTGACAGCATGAAAATTTGAAAATGAGCCGTTTCCCGCGTGGTCGCCGCCCCGTGGAGAGGGTACCCCCTCGGGAGTACCTTTTGACTTATCCATAAAATTAATCAATCTGATGAATTTAAGGTTTCTTTGAGTACAAAAAAACCACCAGCTTTTAACTGATGACTATTTAGAATATTCTTCTAGATGAATTTATATAACTACGTGGTACCAAGTGACCACCAGAATTAAATAAAATCAAATCCTAAATATTCTAATAAGAGAAAATACGGAAATTATAAGCACTGCAGATAAAGTAAGAACCAGCCAATAATCCAGAGTAAGATCAAATTTCAGCCACGTATATATGGCATTTACAATATAGACAACCATTGCTATTGATATACCAATAAAGAACAACAAAAAGTGTTTATATGTGACTATTGATTTTACTTGGTGTCGAATCATAACCACGCAAATAAATAGGACTAGTATAAAAATCACAGAATTACTCATATCACTACTCTAAAAATATTAATTAAATACAGTATAAATGCTCTCAATAAAATGACTCCAGTTTTCTGCTCCTATCTCGAACAAAAAAGCCACCAGTAATTAGCTGATGGCTATGACTTGATGAAAATGGATATCTAACTTATCCCCAAGTGCCCATTACAACTTTTAATAATTCAAGTTGACCACTTTCAGTTGTTTTAAATATATTAATTGGATAAGGATTCCCATGTGGACGGGACGGTGGTTGCTCTTTAATTCCCTCTGGAAACGTTTCAAAGTCTTCACCTTCATAATAAACAGAAAAACGCTTGCGTGTACCATCATGCCACCCAACAACAACAACGGAATCTTTGCCCACTTTTAATTCGCTAACTGGAAACTCAGATAACAATGAAGATTTATGCCCGGTAGAAACTGTTGATTGTTGTCCGCCAAAAAAAGCAGTAAATTCATCTGAGCCCTCACCGCCAATATAAGAATTATCCCCTAAAATTACAGCTTTCTTAAAAGGCCATTCAGAGACAATAGCGGAGTTATTACCTGTAGCAATACCAGTGCTACCGAAAAATAAATCGCCCATAACAGCCCCCTCTCCTGTAGTAATACCAAGAGAGTTACTTCCAGTCACTTGCAAAAGGGTTTTATCACCAGTCCCAATTAAGATTGCATTTTCCACAGCAGGAACGCCATCAACATATTCTGGTTCATCAGAGTCTATAAGGTCAAATCCTAATCCTAATTTAGCCCCTTTTCCAGAAACAAATGATACAGAACCAGATGACGCCTCAACAACGCAATTCTCACCTGTTGCAATAAAAAGTGAGTCCTTACCATTTCTGATGCTGTTTCCATCAGCATCTTCAACCATGCCTTCATTATCAAGTATTTTTACGTTATTACCCGTATGGATAATTTCTGCATTATCACCAATGCATTTGATAGTTTGGTTATCAAGCGTAAAAATACCTTTCTTAGTCTCACCACTGATTACCAAAGCTTCACTATCTTTTTGATCTGACATAAATACCACCTCTATTAGTTAATGTGACATACTGTATATACATACAGCATATACCTAATATAGATGATTGCAATAAGAGTAATTATGTTTGTTTAGAATCATTACTAATTCGAATTAAAATGCCAACAGACTAATTATAATTAGAATTAAAATCCAATAAATATCAAATAAAATAAAAATAATAGAACTTTAAATTGTAATGTTAGGCGTGTTTTAATTATTAACACGCAAGATAAATTCACTAACTCAGTGTTTTATTACAAATTTAGTTACAAGCCACACATCGTTAATAGATAAAAATAAATTATATTTATCTTGCTATATAGGTTAAATTACTTAAGTTTATTTAATATCAAAGCTGTGTAGTAACTAAATCTCTTCTGTCATTGGTTACCTTCTACTATTTTTTGTACATCACATAAATTCATACCGGTACGAATGGTGATACCTGTATCTAAATGAATCTCAGTGCCGCGAATACCATTAAAACTAATGCCTTCGAAATGAGTAATACGCCCCAATACCACAACAGTACTTGAATTGTAGCCGGGGCCATAAGGTGCAAAGCTATATGTTTTCATTGCGCTAGCCTTTTTATTTCAATCTCTCGAATGGCTTTCTTGTCTAAGTTGCACTTTGCTATTGAATTCATAGCGTCAGCCAGTAGTTGCGGCATATCTTTCCAGTCCATCTGCTCTGGTATATCAGGCTGAGGACAATCAGCGGTTAGTTGTGCCGGTATCGGTGGCGACTGAACGGGTATTAATTTCGGCGGCGTATTTCCGCAACTCACTAACAACATCATCGGGAACAGCAGTATTAGCGCACTCATTGTCTTTGAGCACTGTTTTGATAACAGTCTTAACTTTGACATGTTCTGAGTCCTCTAATTGCTTTGCTTTGATGTTGTCGAGTGAGACTTGATAATGAATAGTGATAGCGGATTGGGTTACTTTGCTTAGTAGCTTGCTTGCTGACAGCTGACTAGATAAAAGTTCATTCTCTTTACTTAGATTGCTAGCTTTTCCCATTGCAAGCCAATACATAAAACCAAGAGCAATAGCGACCACAACTAAAAGCTTTTCTGTTGCGCTCACAACAACGCTGAATGCTTGGCATGGCGTACCACCGACTAACACATCTGGAGCTATCACTTCACTGGCGTTTAACTTGTCAGTGATAACTGTCATATCGCCGAGGTTATGCGGCAGATGTGTGGAGGTATTTACTGTGACACGTACAAAAACATTGAAAACTTGGGCTGAAGAAGAATTTGAGGCTCCAGTGCCAACCTATCAAACGCTAATACGTTACGCAAAAAACGGCATGATATCACCCCAGCCATTCAAGGCTGGTCGCTGTTGGCGAGTCGACACAAATGCACGATTTATTGGTATGAACACCAAACCAACAATCAAGCACAATGACGATCCGCGATTATTGAGGATATTAGAGGATGGCTCGTCCGCGTAAATACAATATCAACATACCCGGTTTATCTTGTTATATCGACGCCAGAACAAAAAAGGTGTACTGGCGTTATAAGCACCCTATAACTGGTAAATTTCATGGATTAGGTACAGATGAAAGCGCGGCAAAAGAAATTGCAATAGAAGCAAATTCTCGCCTTGCTGAAGCCAAAATGAATCAATTAATAAAAGCTAAAGATGAAATTAGTCGTAAATTAAAAAAAGGAATCACCGTTCATTCATGGCTAGATCAGTTCTTAAAGATACAAAAAGAGCGGATCGAATATGGTGAAATAAAGCTTAATACATATAAGCAAAAAATAGCACCAGTAGAAGCATTCCGGCAAGCCTGCGGCAATCAAGTTCTATCAGAAATTGACGTTAGAGATATCGCCTCATTATTAGAAGAATATAAAGAGCGCGGTCAAACTCGAATGGCTCAAGTAGTTAGAATGGTTTTAGTTGATGTATTTAAAGAGGCTCAGCATGCAGGAGAAGTTCCTCCGGGATATAACCCTGCGCAAGCAACAAAATTACCAATGAACCGAATTAAACGTCAGCGACTAGATTTTGATGAATGGCTTGTGATCTTTAATGAAGCTGAAAAAACCCAACGCTATTTACAAAATGCGATGCTACTAGCCGTCATTACTGGCCAACGTTTAGGGGATATTGCCAAAATGCGGTTTGATGATATCTGGGATGACCATCTACATATTATTCAAGAGAAAACTGGTTCTAAAATTGCCATTCCTCTTTCGCTGCACTGCGAAAAGTTGGAGTACTCATTAAGAGATATAATTGCTCGATGCCGAGACCTAATAGTTAGCCCTTATATTCTTCATTACCACCATACTACCTCGCAAGCAAAAAGAGGTGGTCAAGTTACAGGGAATGCAATAACAACCCTATTTCAAAGAATCAGAGATCAAACTGATTTGAAGTGGGAAGATGGAACACCACCAAGTTTTCACGAACAACGTTCTTTATCAGAAAGGTTATATAGAGAGCAAGGCATCGATACTAAAACTTTATTAGGCCATAAGAGCCAAGCAATGACAGATAAATATCATGACGACCGAGGGAAAAACTGGCAGGTTTTAGCTATAAAGTAGTGTTCATTTTGTAGCCCGTTTTGCAGAAGAGTTTTGCAGGAGTTTTGCAGAAGAATTTTTCAAGGCAAAATAAAACGGGAGTTTTTAGGCTCCCGTTATTAATCACACCACGTAATAAATTACATGTGTTTAATCATTGCGTCGCCAAATTCGCTACATTTCAGTAGTTTAGCGCCTTCTAATTGACGCTCGAAATCGTAAGTTACAGTTTTAGCCGCGATTGCGCCTTCCATACCTTTAACGATTAAGTCAGCTGCTTCAACCCAGCCCATGTGACGTAGCAGTATATAGGTGCTTAAATTATATCTTATTGATAAAATTGATATTATTGATAATTTTTTCACTTGAACACAGTGAGAAGCGTGTTTTATAAGCCCTTGATTACACAAAATATTAGCTTAGTTTTGATAACCGCTATTTTGTGACCATCCATACAAATAACGGCATTTAGGCTCAATACGTCTACTCTGTGTTGAGTCACATAATCAATAGCTAGCACACTCGCGCACATTCCTTTAAAATCAATCAGTAACGAACTAATGAAAAATAAAAGCTAGCACAAATATGCACTAGCTAGCATAACTTATGCCCCATACATGCCCCATAGATTAAGGCTGGTTATTTTCAGGGAGATCGCGCTCTGCCGCTTCCTGCTCTGCCCTTTCTGCTTCCTCAGCAATACGCTCAGCCTCTTCTTTCGCTAATCGTTCCGCTTCTATCTCTGCGAGTCTCTGTGCTTCAGCTTGCTTTTGATTGTAGAGTGAATCACTTGGCATATTGACACGAACATCAATCCAGTGACCATTGGGAATATCGCAAGGGGTGTAACTTTCGAGTTCGTTACCGTTTACGTCCATAAATTCAGGGTAGGTAATTAAACGGTTTAGAACGACAGGAGGCGGTAAGTCAGCGTGCTTTCTGTAATGTGTTTCAATAATAATGTCACCGTCCGCTTCGACTTTAAAATCAGCCCACACTAATGGCAGATTATTAATCCCATTCGGTATCACCAGTCCACCGTGATAACCACCCCATGATGCATCGGAATTCATACCAAGTGTGCCTTTGAGCTTATAGCGACCCGTGCTGAGTTTTTCTAATTCAACCCCCTCCGATTCCTCATTGAGTTCGATATGGTCTGCAAAAACTTTAATAATCGGAGATGCGGCTTTTAGGTTGCCGTTTGAGTCTTTAGTTGTGTTTGCTGTGGTGTAAAATTCTTTCCAAGAATTAACAACGTTGTTAGCTATTGACCTAAAGCCGACTCTTTCAGAGCCGGCTGCAAAATTAAGCTGATATCCATGTGTGCTGCTCGTAAAGCCAAACACATTTAATAAGTGATTATTAACACCTAAAAATGAATCGCCTTTATTCCCTTCTGCATAGGCAATAGAGTTAATTCTATAATCGGCAATTTTATCTGTTGTTATGTAGCTTGATGACGATTTACCGAAGCCATAGTCACCCACTTGCATTATCGTCCCGCTTGAATCAGGAAGTGAATGCTTACGCCATGGTGTTGATGTCCTTTTTGAGTTAAGCATGGCTTCTGCGCCATCGACGGATGTTGCTATTTGAATGTAACCTTCTGCTTGAGCTGCTTTTGCTTGAATAGTACCATCTCTAGCTGTAATCAAACCCGTAACATTTAGAGAACCACCGACTGTTCCACCCGTCTTATCAAACTTTCCATCTAGCTGCTTAAAAGGGCGGGAAACTTGTTTGATTGTTCCCATTTCTTGCGCAAATGCTTTGATAAAGTGCTTATTGGATGGGCCAACGGTAATTAATACGGAACCGTTTAATTTCTTACTATTCGTAGTGCTTATTTTTATGCTATCTCGCATATGGGCAGCTTGTGATGTTTCATCAAAACCTGCATTTCGCTTCATATCATCAAGTACAGGCTCCATCGCTTTTTTACCTGCATTGCGTAATATTTTTACCTTTATTTCCTCCTCTAACCGGCTTAACGCCTCACCTAAATCGCTTAAACCCGAAACCTTTGCACTTATTCTCATTCAGCATCCTCCGGGTAAGTGATAATGAAATCACGCATCACGCGCCAAATAACCCGTTTATCTGTTTGCTCCTCTCGATACTGCATAAAATTGCCACGCTGAACAGTTTGAACTGGATATTTGCTGCTCTTGCTGCTCTTGCTGCTCTTGCTGCTCTTGCTGCTCTTGCTGCTCTTCAGCGTGACCGTTTTCTACTTCAATTGCATAGCCTTTTTGAATTAATTCACGCCCATGCAGATCACCCGTTTCAATGATCTCGCCTTCAACAGCGACGTTATTACCGAAATAAATTGCACGTAATATTGTTAATTTCATATTGAACCCCAAAAGAAAAAGCGGCCATTGTGACCGCTCAGGTAGGTTACTCGCCAGATGTTGGCGCGGTGAAATCACCGTACACAAACGCCTCTGGACGTTTAACGGCTAACGCAAGGCGCTCTTCGCAACGAATTGAAATCATGTTCTTTTCAAAGTCGTCGGTGTTCTCAGTGGAGATCACTACATTGGTTTCTTCACGGTCAAACAGTTGAGCCCCGGCATTAAAGGCACCGGTTAAGAACTTACCTTGGAATGCCGCTGTTTCCGTCACCACAATCGGTAAGCCCCACAATGTTGGGCCTGTTAATGCGGATGGATTTGCTAGAATGTAGCGACCCAGTGAATCCTTAATCAGTTCAATCTTCGCCCAATCAATGAAGTGCAGAACGTGACCGGTTGCTGGGAAGCGAGCTAATTGCGCTTGCAGCATCGCTAAACGCAAATCATCAATGCCGTTTTGCTTATCGACAGCAAACTCCGCTTTGTACTTCGACGCTTGCGGGATAATACCGTGCAAATGCGCACCCGTGCCGTCCCCAAACAAAATTTCTTGCTCTTCCACAAACTTCAAGCCATAGCGCATTTCAGCATCCACTAACGACTGCAGTTGTGCAAAATCATCTAGAATTTGCTTAGAGGCTTTGAACATATGCGCAACGGTCGTCACTGCCGTGATTTTAGTGGCAAACTCAATGCTGCTGTAAGGCTTGGTGGTGTTTTCCGGTACCACTTTTGCCGCATTAGTAAAGCCGGTTTGTTGTACCCAGAAGATAGCCGATGAGGTTGTTTTACCCGGCGCAATCAAATCACGAATAAACAAACGTTGTGTTGGTGCGACATCAACGCCCGGCAAACGCTGAGGCTCAACAACACCTTGTGCCACATCAACCGAGGTCAGTGCCGCTTGTACTGCAACTGAAATGCATTTTCTTGATTGGATGCTAGAGTTGATATCTTTCAGTACATCGGCAGAGATCACTTGCTGACCGATAGACTTCGCGGTGTGAATCGCATTCTGCAGCGGCATTTGTGCGACGTGCTGCTCTAAATCACCCAGCGACGCTTTCAGCGTCTTTTCAGACTCACGCAGCGCATTCAATTCCGTTGCCATTTGGTCAACAGCAGCTTTCGTTTCGGTGCTCAAGCTGCCCACCTTTTGCGCTTCTTTTAAGGCTTCTTCAGCCTTAGCGTTAAAGTCACTGTTCGCTTTTTCAATTTTAGCGGATAGGTTTTTCAATAGTTCGTTTGTATCAGACATAATAGCTCCAACAATTAATGAGTAACGGAAAAGGCACTAACGGCTTTTTCCAGTTCAGAAAGGGTTTCAGGGTTAATTTCAGAGGTAGCGCTTGGCGTACCCTTGGATTGAGAAGTAGCGCTCGGCGTACTTCCGGTTAATGCGCTAATTAATTTTCGACGCTCAGCGCGGGGAGTGTTCGATTTAGCGAGCAACGCATCCAGCTTACGTATAGCGGCTTGTGGGCTTTCGTCACCATCGTTAATGACATCCGCTGACAACAAACTGTCCGCAAAGCCTTTTTCAATCGCATCGTTAGCACCAATGTAGGTTTCGTTGTCCATCATCTGACTGACAACTTCACTTGTTTGTCCACTGCGCGCCATGTAGATATCGCACATCGATTTATCGAAGGGCTCCATGTCCTGAGAAAGCTTGGCGAGATCATGACGATTCCCAACGCAAACGCCCCAGCAGTTATGGATCATCAAAAAAGCGCCACGGCCCATCTGAATTTCATCCCCTGCCATCGCGATAATAGAAGCTGCAGAGGCCGCGATACCCAACACGTTGACAGTGACTTTGCCGCTGTGGGCGCGAAGTTGGTTATAAATCGCCAGCCCCTCAAACATATTCCCACCGGGGCTATTGATATTCACCACCACATCATTATTGCCAATCGCCCGTAATGCGGCGGCAATGCGTTTGGTGGTTACACCCTCACCCCAATAATCTTCACCAATCACATCGAGGATAGAAATTGTATTGTCGGTACTGGCGGCTTTAATGCTCCCATCCCACTTATCTAAGGCGTTGGGGGTTAATTCATAGCGGATTGACGCGCAGGGGTTTCCCTCCAGTGCAACCGGCAGATGACTCTTTTTCATTCAATTTACTCCTCGGGTTGAGGTTTGGTGGGTGGTGCTGGGCTGCTTTCGGGGAATAGCCAGTTAGCCAACTGGGCTTTAAGCTTTTCAGATTCAGTACCAGTATTCTCTTTACCCAACTGGTCTATAGGGGTTAAGTTAAGCTGAACAGTATAAATATCACCGCCATCAATAGGGGGTAAATTTTCCAGCCGCCGAACATCGTTGCGACTCATCCAGCCATTTTGTAGTGAAGTCGTATAATAACTGGCACGACCTGCACTATCAGCCCTGAGTAATCCTTCAACAGAGAATTCAGCATAATAATCATCATCACCACTTAATAAACAACGACTAATTTCTTGCTCAATATTCACAAGTAACGGCCTTAGTGTATTGGTAAGAAACTGCATGTTCATCCCTTCTACACTAGCCCCCCAACTGCTTTGTTTATCCATATGACCCACCATGAAGGGTGGAACGCGAAACCAGCGGCAAATTTCTTCAATGCTAAAGGTTCGACTTTCAAGCATTTGAGCGGCTTCGGGATTCATAGTGACATTGTTGTATTTCATCCCTCCTTCAAGAACCATCATTTTCCCGGCGTTTTTTGAACCGACAAAACTTAAAAGGTACTTTCTAATTCGTTCACGTTGCTCGTCATTAAGGGATAAGTCTGATGATAAAAATCCCGAGCTTTGTAAACCATTCTCAAAAATTTTAGCTGCAGATTCTTCAACTGATAATGCAGAACCAATCACATCTCTCCCCATTTGAACAGGGATCATTCCGCAAATGCCATCCATACCAAAACCGCGAATATGCATCATATATTTTAAATCAATATTTCTTTTCTTCTGTGTCAACGGGTCAGTATATTGGTACTCGATCATTCCGTTTTCATCACTACGCTTCACAACCATGTTTTGGGGTAATAAAGGATGTAAAGCAACTAACTTAGGTCCTATGTATTTTTTTTCTATGAAGCTATTGCCTCTCAAGCACAAACTGGCCACAACCATTAACATAAACCGAGACGGTGTCATTTCAATGTTGGGTTGCTTACAAAGCAAGCGATGAACAGGGTGATCTTTTGCCAAACTTCTAGAGCCATCACTTTCACTCTTGTAAATTTTTATTGGAAGCGTTGATATCGACTCGCTAAGCAACCTAACACAAGCCCAAACAGCAGAAAGCTGCATAGCTTTATCTGCAGTAACAATTTTCCCACTACTACTTGCTCCGCTCCACTCCTGCCAAAAACCGCCATTGGTTAGCGATATTGGTACGCCCAACCAGTTAAGAAGCGCACTTTTTATGCGCCCCGGTTCCTTGTTATGTTTCATCAGATACCTACTATGATTGGGTTGTCTATAAATCCTGAAATATCAGGGGTATCATTTCCACCACCCACTAATTGACGACTTTTTGCGGTAAACAACGCAACCGGCCCATCAATTTTGTTTTCGGCGGTAGATTTATTCGGGAAGATATTTTCGTTTTTATCAGGTTTAACGGTGACGTTAGATAACATCCACGTCATCATGGGGTTGTGATCATGATGAAATTTACTGGCGTACACATCGGCTTGAACACTTTTCATCGCTTCAGACATGTTTTTTACCGTCTGTGCAACTTCCACCAAAGGCACACCTTCTTCAGCTAAACGGCGAGAGAATTGAACCGCGCTCCAAGGGTCAAAGCCCAATTCACGGACTTCGTCACCTTCACACCATTTAAGAATGTCATCCTTAATAATGTCATGGTCGATCACCTCACCGTCAGTAAGTTCGAGATAACCCATATCAGCCCATTTGCGGTAAAGTTCAGCAATATGTTTAGGGGCCGTTTCAATACGATCTTCGGGCAACCAAAATTTGCACTTAATATGCGTTTTACCCTGATTGTCCTCGTACATTTTGATTGCTGCAGCAACGTCAATTTTACTGGCCAAGTCCACACCAACCCAAACGGGATAATTTTTTAACTCATCATCTGGAGCGTTGACGGGACATTTATCCCACTTGCCCATATCCATCCAGACAGATTCCGCATTTACCCATTTGTTTAAATGTTTAGTAAGAAAATTCGGTCTCGCCGCGACTTGTTCTTTAGCTTTTTTGGCTAACCGGCGCATGTCATCAAAACGCTTACAGACACCTAGCCCCGGATTGGCTTTTATCCAAACGGACTCATCAAAATCATCATCTTTTTCATCGAGTGTGTAGATAATGGCAAAAAAGGTATCATCCTCAACGATGCCAGTGAGCACCTTGATAGCGTAGTCTCTCAGCTCGTAACAAATCCCCTCTTTATTAAACCCCGAGGTAGTTATGGCAAAAAGCAAAGACTGCAGACGTGCACCGGTTGCCGTTTCTAAAACATCCCACACATCACGGGTTTTATGTGCGTGCAACTCATCGACAATACCGCAATGAATATTTAAGCCGTCGAGGTTATTCGCATCACTGGAAAGTGGTTCGAATTTAGAGGCGGTTCGCTCCTGGTATATGGCGAGTTTGTTGTAATCAAATAGGCGTCCAAGAGTGGCTTTTGCCTTTTTAATCATGTTCTTTGCATCTTCAAATACAATGCGAGCCTGATCGCGAGTTGTTGCCGCTGAATAAACTTCAGCCCCACCCTCACCATCAGCGCCTGTCATGTATAAACCGATGCCACTTGAAAGGGTTGATTTGGCATTTTTACGGGCCACTTCATTAAATGCCGTTCTAAATCGACGAACAAGCACCGTATCACCATCATCACCAAGAACCTGCTCGCCGGTGAGTTCATCAATCAGTGGAATAACAAAGCCAAAGATATTAATCAGTATAAAAGTATGCCAAGGCATCAAGTCAATGGGCTTTCCGGCTAATGCCCCTTTGACGTGAGGAATAAAATTATAAAAGTCGAGTATGTGTTGTGCGCGGTCTTCAATGAAATAGATACCACGCTCAGGGCCATGCTCTAGATCATTTAAAAACCGTTGGCACGCTAAGCGCACCAATTCGCACGCAACAATTTCTCCAGCGACGACCTGTTCGGCGTACTGAATTCCATCTGTTACGGTTGCCATTCATCATTTGCGCTTCAAAAATGCCTCGAAAAGATCTTCTTCGGCGGGTTTATCAATGGATACTTTAGAGCGAGAGGCTGGGGTTATTCCAAATTCTAACATCATCTTACAGATGTTATTAAATGCCCTATCTCTCATTGCCACCTGTGGATGCGCCCGAATGATAATGTCTCCTGTACTTGTCGTAGTTTGATAAGACTCACCGACTTCAGCAATAACATCGCGATGATGACGCCATTCGACATATGCACCGATCATTAATTCAAGCGCCATTCCATCTAGCGTAGTTATTACTCCGATCTGATTAAGTTCATCAGCCATCCGCTTAAACCAATACTTCTCTTGTTTGGAGAAATGCTTCGGAGTTAAGGGTACCCCTGAAGGTGGTTTTGGCTCATTTTTATTAATCGGGCGTTTTGATGGGTTCCCCCTCACCAATCGCAGGTGTGTAGGGGTTCTTGGTGGTCCTGACATAATAGCTTTCTCCTATTAATACATACTTGGGAAGACCCAAAAAAAGTTTTCTAACCTGCGGCGATATAACAAAAGGTAAGGCGGCGGTACTTTAGGGCGAGAGTGGTAGAGATTTTACCCGCCCCTCCCTGCTGTTGATAATCATTATCACTTACGTAATATTTTAAATTAATTATCTATAATTCAATTAGTTATGAGCCTTCTCCGTTGCTGTCTTACGTCTATGACATGGCCAGCACAATGACTGGAGATTACTATCGTCATCAGTACCACCGTGTGCTTTAGCTTTGATGTGGTCGACTGTCTTGGCTTCTACTGCTAGTCCTTGGTTTAAATGGTCTTGGCACAGATACTTATCACGCTTAAGCACTCGCTCGCGTATCTTATCCCACTTAGATCCATAACCACGTTGGTGTCGGCTCTTCCCTTGCTGGTGGGATTCCCAGCCTGTATTCATGTGCTCATCACAATAACCACTGCGATCTATTGTTGTCTTGCTACAGCCATGTTTACGGCAAGCACGCGGTATGCGAGGTGGCATTACAACCACCCAGACTTAGCCGATTGAATATCAGCGTGAGCCCGTTCGATAGCACTAGCCATAGCCATTTCAGAACTAGCTTGCGTATGCTGTATTGCTATAATTAAAGATTGTAGTTGCTTGAACTCAGACTCAACCTGTTGCTTATACTTATCGAACTCAGACTCTTCATGAGATATTGATTCACTAACACTTGCAATAGTAGCTTTAGCCGCTTTGCTTAGTGGTACAGCTTCTAACTTATCAACATAGACAACGCCGCCACCTTCACTAACATCAAGCTTAGCCATAGCGGATGATTGCTCGTGGTTATCATTAATACCTGTGGTTATTTCAGACCGCGCTTGCTCTGCACCCTTTTTAGTTTGTTCTTCTACTGGCTGCAGTACCATTTTCTGTATAGTGCCATTCTCAATAAACACATCATTAATGAACACTCTGCCAGAAGAAACTGTAAATACAGGTTCTAAACACCCTTTAGGGTTGAATATACCAAAATCCATTGTGAAGCCTTGCTTAGCTGGATGTTTTAATCCAGTGCTCACCATTAGGCCTTCAATACGTTTTAGCTGCGCTTCCAGCTTATCTAAGTCAGTGCTATCGACTGATATCTTTATAGATAGGGTGCCTATTTCTTTTTTATCTGACATGACTGTCTCCACAAATGAAAAAGCCACCAGTGATTAGCTGATGGCTATTTAGAATATTCTTCTAGACGAATTTATATAACTGCGCGGTACCGAGTGACCACCAGCATTCAAAACATATATAAAATCCTATCAATGCTACTCAATGAATAGCATTTAAAAAATTAAATATGACTACTCGTAACTTGCCTCAAGCGTTATGAACTCCCGTTAATGTAGTCATTTATTATACGGGTGCGTAGATGTATGAAAACCTCATAAAAAAAGCCGCTTTCCGCGGCTTATAACTAAAATTTGCTAGTAGGTTATATAGTGTTTTTTTAATTCCAGGCTCCAATTCTTTAATGTCCTAGCTCTTCTAGCTAATGTTTTACTACTTAGTGTAAAACACTGTTCCTTTAAAAATTGCTCCGCTGAACAAGGATCCAGCTCAGATAAATTACTTACCTCGGCCCACTGTATCCAAGCCCAACAGCAGTGGCTTTGCTCGAAATTTTTTGCAGCTATTTTTAATTTCGTATTATCATCAGCTTCTATTAATTGCTGCCCTGAAACAGTTACATTTCTATACTGATCAATAAAACCTAATATTCTTGCTGCGTGAAGGTAATAATATATATGTCTCTCACTTAGCCCTGTATTGGTCGTATCTAAACTGTTATCAGACCATTTTACCTCAATTATCTTAAATACAGTTTTAAGGATATCTGCTTGGGGAACTTGCTCACCACTAACAGAAGTAGCTGCGGACCTGCGTATATCGTTTAAATAAAATTCAGCGGCAGACTTGGTTAAATCAAATATCACCTCATCGGTATTAGTGTTTTTTAACTCAAAATTAGTACCCGTTTCAATAACACTATTTAATAAATAAAAGAAAGATTGAAAATCCAATCCATTTTCCATCATGAATTTTTTAATATCTTTCCTATTCAAAATAAGATTATAAAGCCTATTTAAAATAGACTCAAAATCAGCTAATTTTTCAGCTTGAAATGATAATATAAAAGAACCCGGCCTTGCTGCCACTGGTCGTATTTTATCTTTAAAATCATGAGCTTTAATCATATGCTGATAAAAAACATCAAAAGAATCAAAAATACTAGATACATGATTTAAATCTAAAATACTTTTTTTAGCACTTTTTTCCACATGAATTTCATGTGTTGAATATTCCACTGGATGCCCTAAGCGCCCATTAACTAACATAGGGACAACTGAACTAATATCCAGACCTTTTTTAGGAAGAGCAATGTCATATACATCTTGCGTATCTTTTGTTTCAATCGATACTGAACATTCGTCAAAATATATGTTTGCTGCATAAAAAAATGATTGCTCCTGTTCAGTCAAAACCGAATAAATATCAATCCTTTTTCTTTCTAGCATTTCCAGTCTGTCTGGAGATATCGGAATAATAAACCAATTAGAAGAATCCTTTGTATCACCAATCCAATATACTAAATAAATTGATGAAACTTCATTCGTTACAGAAAATAGGCGTGGTTCGTCATAGAATTCATAAACATTACGAATAACTAAGTTGCCGAATAATTTATGGGAAATAAATATATTTTTCATTTATCTCTCCCTAATACGCATTCAAAATGTTCATGAATTTTTGAATCCACTCTTAACCAAACGGTGAAATGAGCAGGGTTTACAAATGTTTGCTTCATTTTACCCATTTTAGCTATGAGCTCTCCCTTAGCTATCTTTTTGTTGCCTAGCGCTTGAGGGAATTTATCTTGATTATTTTTCGCGCCCTCATAACTATTAAAAAATGATGTGCCATAGACACACTCTTCCTTTTCTCTCGTATTGCAAGAATTAAGCCTTCTTTTATCTTCTTCATAAGTTGAGACAAAACATGCCTGTACTGGGGGATCGCAAATAACAAGCCTAAAAAGCTCCCCTTCTGCATCTGATGCATTTTTAGGAGGAACAAATGAAGGGTAAAAATCAGGCCACTCACTTAAAACATCATTATTTTCAACAGAAGGTTCTGACATGCCATCAATCCATGAAAAAACCTACCAACGTAGGTTGATTTGATTTTAAACTATTGATGTAAATATATCAGAAAAATTTTAAATATAAATGAAAAGGTTAATTCAATGTGATATTGATTCTACTTTTTATCCTATATTCTCTTCCATGGCTTCGATACCAGTAAGTGCTTTACCTTTCCAGTTTACGTACTGCTTCGATCTGGGCATTTGCTTTATCCAGTGCTGCTAATAAGGAATCAATCCATAACATCGCTTGGCAATAAGTTAAGGTGCTGGTGGTAGCGGTACTAGCACTGGCTCGGTTAGTGTTTTGGGTATCGGCGTACATTGACCGTAATTCGTAGGTGTACTTGAGCAACCGATCAGCAATAGGCTGAGGCACAAGCAGATCACAAGTGGGCTCTTTTTTAAGAATTGTTCTATATTCAATGACTCTCTCCTGCGACTTAACTTCTGCCTGAATACCATAGCGGTAGGCTGATGTGGCTATTTGATTAAACCGATTGAATTGAAGTGATTGGCTGGCAATGATTTTACTTTTATTACTGTTATCTACCTTCAGTAATGAATTGCTTTCATACTCAGTTACAGCCCACCAGCCTAGACCAACAATCATTAAGAATAACCAAAATGAGTTATCTATTTTCATAAGTTCACCTGCCGAGCTTTATAGTGATTGACTGCACTTTGACAGTGTTTTTCTAGACTTACCTTGTCAGTGCTACAGGTATCATCTCTGAGTGCGTATACGCCAGTTGCCATAAAGACAATGGTTCCGATGAGGAATAAGGATAAGTAGATGCGAATTCGCCAAGGCATACCGCGTTTTCTACTTCTCGTCTTGTCATTAACCCTTTCCACGGCTTGCCCCCTGCGTATATCCAGCGTTTTAGTTCATTGCATGCGCCAGTGTGGTCACCGGCATTGAGTTTTTTAAGTAGAGTAGAACGTGAGAAAGCCCCTGTTCCGACGTTATAAGTAAATGAATAGAGTGCCGCCCTGGTGTAATCAGGGATATTGACTTTAATTAAGGGATTTACCGCTTTAGCGACGATTGCTAAGTCTTTTTCTAACAGCGCATCACACTCAGCTTTTGTATAGGTTTTTGTGGGGATAATGTCAGCGCCCGTGTGCCCATAACACACCGTCAAAACACCGACCACATCACGATAGGGCTTAGGTTCATACCCTTCAAAATTAGTGACCATTGCAACAGTTAAGGCCATCAATCCACCAGCAGCAGCGGCCATTTTTATTTTATTAGGTATCTTTGCCACTATTTGCCCTCTCTCTTAATTTGAATTCTTTTCGTTTGTAGTGCCAATTAACAAGGAATGTTCCGACCGTACAAATAATACCGATAATGATTGCCCATTCTTCTAAAGTGAAAAGTCCAGCTGCCGCCG
The DNA here is from genome assembly GCF_052096715.1 of Providencia sp. Lineage (NCBI taxonomy): Bacteria > Pseudomonadati > Pseudomonadota > Gammaproteobacteria > Enterobacterales > Morganellaceae > Providencia > Providencia sp. The sequence goes on along the minus strand of NZ_JBQDNB010000016.1, from coordinate 77,470 downwards.
TGCTTATTCCAACCGCTTTTGCATAGAGGCTTGAGTTGTCTGACATACGCATATCTCACCCCCTAGCGGAGGAATTTAGTTAATAGGTAGCCACCAGCAACGTCATTGCAGTAATTAAACATGTTGATAGTGATTTGCGGTGGCTATATACGAAAAAGGCCACGCAACGCGCAGCCCTTAGAATAATTTTGGAATATTTTGTTGCTTGAGCTAGCTGGACCGCCATCGAGGCATCGAACCCCGACTCTTAGTTTCGCTAAGACTAAATACTCTTCCAGTTGAGTTAATGGCGGGTAGGTATTATTTAAACCAGTAAACTAATGCGAAGGTCGTCAAAGTCAATACAGCGATAGTTAACATACCTTCTGCAATTGATAGAATTCGGTGGTATAGCGCGTTCTGATCCATAAGGCTTTCCTTTGGATACCGCATCTATTGTTTAGATAAAAGCTCGCGGGTGCAAGATTTGCTGTTTATAGCAATGGGGTATGGGTGATCTAAGCACTATAGCACGTCGACTATGAATTAGCGCGATTAATAACCAGAAAGCAAAAAACCCGCCATTACTGACGGGTTCCGCTATAGATACCCACTAATCATCCATGATGGCTATAGCGACGACAGAGTACGTCACACATATCTAACTTGCAATTTATAAGTGTAAAAGTTTATTAACACAACGCATGTCACTCTGACTAATCGCAACGGCGAGCCTTATGTTTGTTTCAGGCATAAAAAACCCCGCAATGCGAGGTTATATATAATTTTGGCAACATATCAAATTAGCCTTAAATATGGCCTATTTTGTTCATTTTTGCAAGTTATAGTACTTATTTTTAGATATTTGACTGCTTCGTGTTCGCCCCATGGATAACAAAGCTTGTTTATCTAGCTCATAACAAATATCTAAAAGGTCATCCCAATATAATTCATAATTCATTTTCCAGTTATTACGCTCTACCCCCACCAGTCGTGCTAAGTCTGTCTGTGCGTAATCTCTACCAGTACAAACCTGAACTGATAACCAAACCAATGATCTTAATCTCTCCTTAACCTTTTTAGTTATCTTCTTATCTTTATGCTGTTTTTCAAATTCAGACCATATGTGAACGCTAATATTGACCTGATGGTCAAATTTTAAACTATACCCATAACAATACTTTATCCATGAGTGTTGCTCTTCACTTAATGCATTAATAGCCCTGCGCCACGAGCACAATAAAAAATCATCATGATCTATCATTGGATTTGGAGTTCGACGATAGCGGGTTTCCGATGCATAGACTGGATCTGTATCACGACAAACAAGGCGACCATTTAATTCTAAATCTCGCTTTTTAACCCTTGGCGTAGTTCTGGTATCTGTTAACCCAAAGTCTTCAAATGATGCAAGCTGACCTTTTGTTGCTACTCTATAGTTTGATGTCGCTTCCCATGCCATATCGCTTAAATATTCCAAGTCATGCGCATAAATTAGCATATAAAACCCTCCACTGCGTTCCGCATAGCGCATTAACCGAAAACACCTAGCGCCGCTGAACGGTCTAGAAATTTAAATAATAAATCAATTTGGCTTCCATGCTCGCTTTCCCATCCCTTTTGGTCATCATGTAGGTTTCTGTGGTGAACCCGACACAGTGGAATAGTGAATAAGTCATGAGATTTAGTACCAATGCCGCCTTGACCGTGACCAATGATGTGATGAGCATCGTCTGATGTAGCACCACATACGCAACATGGTTGCTTCTTAACCCACTGTAGGTATTTATCATTAGTCCAGCGCTTAAGTTTTGGCTTTAGCATGAAACTAGCTGGTGGCTCGGGGTCAATGGTTAAATTTAATACAGGCTTTGATAACCGGACATCATTATATTGGTCACTGAGGTATTGGTCAGAAAGAGAGATAAGACCCGATGGTTGATGTTTTAATTCATCGGGTAATGTTGTGATCAGCATTCTGTCATTAAACATGTTAAGGCTTGCTCCTGGTCTAAACATAACAGCGTTTATTTCAGGAATACGGATCGGGGTTAATATCCACTGATTATTCATGCGGCTTGCCCCACTACCATTAATTTAACGAGATCGGTACTTTTGCTCTCAAAGAAATGCGGTTGTGTTTCGCGAGGATTGTTAGGGCTAGTCATGTTTTTCCCGTAGATTAGCCCCTTAGAAGTAATTGACCAATAATGCTTGGTTTTATCTACTCCCTTGGTGCTTGGGCGTGACTTTCTTTCCACCAGCCCCAATTCAGCTAAACGCTTATAGGCTGCTTGAGCGGAGATATTAAGTGCATTTTTGCGGATTAATTCGGTTAATGAGTGAGTTGTCCTGCTAGATCCGTCTGCTGCATCAACAGGGGCGTCAATAGCGTAGGACGGCATAATATTTGGTAGACCAGCAAATTGCTGTAGCTTTTGATAGGCGCTCAATTTTGAGCTATTTGATAAATTTAAAGTTTTTGTCGCTGACTCAAGGATTATTATAGCAGCCTTAATTCTTTCACTTTCCGTGTCTGTGGTTTGTTGCTGCATCACAATTGAATCAAAAGTACGAATAACCTTTAAATTGAATGCTGGGCTTATCCACATCGCATAGGCATAAACCAATTCTTTACAGACAAACGTTCCGCCGTTACGTCCGGGTACTGCTATTACGGGTTCAGATATACTACGGGAATTTCCCGTAGTTTCTTTTTTAATCAATTCTATCAATTCTTGGATTTCTGGCCGGCGCATGAATTCATGCACTTCCAGTGTTCGGCTAGAACGATTCTCACCATCAGCAGACATTGCTGCTTTTTGTAAATCGTTCAAACAAAAAAAAGATTCTGAAAATTGGCGTACGCTGACGCCATCAATAACCAATTGGTTCATGATGTATTACTCCACAAGTTGTTTTAATTCATCAACCCAGCTTCCGCATATCACTGGATTAACGTACAGGTTATTAGAATACATGGTTACACCTGTTTGTCACTAGGAAATGAAATTAAGCGAATCTCTATCTCGAACCGACCACCCTTTACGACTTCGCACCACTCCATTTCGACACGCTTAACCTGATCATCATCTTTCCAAACCTTAGCGTGTGTTAACGCATCGAATGCGGCTTTCAAGTAATTATCAATATCTCTCCGCTGTTTTGTGGGTGGGTACATCTTCACAATGACTGATACATCTTCAGTGATTGCCTTTGGCATTTTGCGCAATTGATCATAAACAGCGGCTATAGCGTTAATTCGAAACTTGCGACCCTGCTCACTGAGTAACATTCGGCCTTTAACTGTCCGCCAGCAGGAATTGACGCTAGGGGGAAATGGCAATACTAGCGATATTGATTTATTCATGAGCTACGCCCTTGTTCCACGCTGTGATTGCAGTTTGCTTATCGTTTACTTCAGGGCCTTTCGCAATGCAACTATGGCACTGGATATAAAACCATGTTCTATAGCTATGGCTTTCGAGGGTGATATTTTCACTGCCACAAAATGGACAAGGCTGAATTTCTGATATTTTGTTTTTCACGCTCTTACCTCTGCTAGCAATGCATCAAATTTCAAGACCAGTGGGTTATGTGTTTTAGTAAGCTCTTTAACATCACAACGTAAATACTTATTCGTTTTCTTTCTGAACTTACTAATCTCTTTGTCTTTTTGAATTGTTTTCTCATATCCATCACGCGCAATGATATAAACAATGTGCTTACCGTCTTTTTTGCCTGATTTTCTTACTGCTCCGCAGCGATATAAAAAATTAATCGTGTTGCTAGCGTGATTATCTGTAGATGCATACATATTTTTAATTAGCTTTGTTGTGATCTCGTGTCCTACTTTAAAGTCTTCAACAATTCGGATATGTAAAGGTTTCACGCCGCTACCTCCATCTTCTTAGCTAACCACTTAGCTTGCTCTATGAATGCCTTGCCGCGCTGTTCCAGTTCTTCGCGGCTGATGTAATCAAATTCTTTACCGGTCCATGTTTTATCGAATACGACTATTGCCCCGGCAAAGAATGCACCAGTTGGTTTTTGTTTCTCATCAGCAGGGATAAACCACTCAGGAACGTCAAAACCAATGCGACCACGGATAAAACAGATATGATCTGCATTTTCTGGCCACCACACTTCACTGGTTGCCGCTTTCAATAGAAAAATATAGCGACCACCCTTTTCACGCATCGCTGAAGCATGAGACATAATGTGGCGAACCCCCGTTAGGGCTTGTTTTTCGTGATATGACGATCTGGAATAAGGTGGATTACCAAAAGCAACGCCGCCAACTTCTTTCAGCTTTTCCGACCAGTCTTGAGTCAGTGCGTTATCTTCTGCGGTGTAGAAATGAGGGCATTTGCTATTTTGCCCATCGGTGAATAAATCTAAATTGAATGGACCATATAGGGAATTAATACCCCAATAGATATCTTCTGGTGTTTTCCATTGGTCGCCAACCTCTTTTAACCAGTGGGCTGATTTAGCTTTGAGCTCATTGAGCTGTTGGACGTAGGCTATTTTAGGCGCTAGGTCTGCAATAGCATGGCAAATGCGCTCACCAATCCAACGCATAACAGGCACTGCCATTGAATTACCTAGGGCGCGATAACGGTGACCATCAGGACAATCGTCAATAGGTTTATCTTTAAAAGGAACTTTGGTGTGATTATCAGGGAAACCCTGTAGGCGTTCACATTCAACCGGAGTTAATCTGCGTACAATATTATTAATGCTAACGCCATGAACATCAACTTTAGTCAATGTGTATGAGATATCAGATTCATTAAAGCCTGTTTGATTACCGCCATTTTCCGGTTTACGGCCGATAATATTGCCAGCTAATGCGATAGCCGGTTGTTGAGAGGCTTGTAAACAACCTACCGTTTCAGAACTAGCCCCCAGTGTTGATGATGTTTTACCTCCAGCTTGTGGGTTAAAAACAACCATTTGAGGCTCTTTATAATCATTCGCCCCAATTGTATTCGCTATATTGATGCCAACATTTAATGATTGTTGCTTACTTGAGCAAGTCACGATTAAATCGGTTGCACTTTTATCATCACGACTTCTTAATGTTGAGGCTGAATCATCTGGCGTATATTGACCGAATGACTGTAATCGGAATGTATCAATAACATGAAAATCACCCGTAAAGGCTTCTTGGTTTCCAGACCAGTGTTTGGTACCACAATTTGCTAAGATGGTTCCTGTTGTTTTATTACCGCTTGCAAGGCATTCTCCAGCATCACTGGTAATTTCTTCTGCCTGCGTTCCGCTCGTCTCAATATCCCCTCGCATGCCTGGTTGCTCAAATAGTATTTCTGAGACACTAATGTCTTTTCTAGCAGTTGCGACAACGAAGACTCTATGGCGTCGTTGGGGCACTCCGAAATATTGAGCATTGAGGACCCGCCACGCGATAGTTCTTTTGGGTCCAACAATATAACCAGCGACCGGCCAACTGATAATGTGCTCACTGTTTTTTTTGTTCCACGTCCAGAACTGGTTTGATTTTCCATGTTCAGGTCGCGCACCAAGCTCAAACTGTTCATCTTCTCCAGCCAATCCAGCGAGGAAACATCCAAAGGCATTATCTTTGCTACTGAGGACGCCGGGGACATTTTCCCAGACGATGATTGCTGGCGCTTTGCCTTCGTTTTTTCTGATTTCATCAATACAATCCGCTAATTCAACAAATGATAAAGTTAATTGCCCACGCTCATCACTTAAACCGCCGCGCAAACCTGCAACGCTGAATGCTTGGCATGGAGTACCACCGACTAACACATCTGGGGCTACCACTTCACCGGCGTTTAATTTGTCAGTGATAGTGGTCATATCGCCTAGATTCTTTACTTCTGGCCAGTGGTGATTTAATACAGCGCATGGGAAAGGTTCTATCTCACTAAACCACTCAGGTTTCATGCCTAATGGTTCCCAAGCAACGCTCGCAGCTTCAATACCAGAGCAGACAGATCCGTAAGTTAATTTCATTAGATAGCACCTCGCTGCTGGTGGGTTTCCACATACAGACGAATATGCTCATAACGCTGCTTAACTTGAAAATGGTCAGCATGATGATTTAAGTGACGAAATTTTCTGCAAGTGATTAAATCACGGCGAGAATCATTCCATCTCCTGCGAAGCTTACGAATAACCCACAATTTACGAAGCTGTTTAAACATCGCAATTAAGCCAAATACATTCACACCGTAAATTTCTTTAGATTCACTACGCATCATGCTGTCACCTCTTTCGCTGCTAGTTCTGCGGCTTGTTGCCAAACTCCAATCCACGCCTTACGACCGACAAAATCAGTCATACGCCTAACGCCAGATTTTCCTGCTAGTTCAACTGCGATTTCTTCAATGCGATTTTTGGCTGGTGAACGCGAACCGATAAGGCGAGTAAATGCTTCATCACGCTCAACCGTATCAATTTTGATTTTTTGCTCACCTGCTAAGCGCAGTGTCAAATCATCCCATTGGCTGCGCAGTGTTTTCGGGCATTGAACATTCTTTTTCCAGAATTCATCTTGGCTAATGCGCTTATAGAACTGGCAAATCTCTTTGTGGGAATGGCCGTCAATCTCGTTCATCAAGCGAACATCATTTGCCCATTCTGTGAAATTAGGCTCCTTAGGCGCTTTCAAACCTAACTCTTTGAAAACTTCACATTTGAGACCAAACAACCAGTTGGCACACTTGAGGTCATCAGCCGATCCCCATTTTTGGTAGTTAGGGCTGTAAATCACGGCTTCTGGATAACGATTTAAAAAATCAATTTTAGGCTGGTCGCTTAATTCGTCAGAATTCTGCGACGAAAGAGTATTTACTAATGGATCATGTATTGAAGTTACTGACGGATCGCCCCCAGATTCTGGCGGGTCAAAACGATTAATTTTGCTCGATTCTGACGGGACAGATTTTGATGCAACAGATTTTGATGCGTCAGGATTTGATGTGTCAGATTCTGGCGGTTGAGGAATGGCAGCCATCGCCGCTGAAGCTAACTTGCCAACATTCAATTGATAAATATTGCTCGTGTTGCGGTTACCTTTGCGGCGTTTCTCACTTGATAACCAACCTGCTTTCTCTAAGCTTTTGATGGCTGTACGCACAGTACTTTCACCTGCGCCAATTTGACGGGCAATAGTCGGTACCGATGGCCAGCAAATTCCTTCATCATTTGAGAAGTCAGCAAGGCGAGCCATGATAGCAACCGAGGTTATCTTTAAACCCGCACTCGCGCAGCCATCCCAGACGTAACTTGATAGTTTTACACTCATGTTGCTACCTACTTAACTTCTGAATAATATTTTTTAAAATCACTAAGTGGCACAAAGCACGGATGCTCATAATCATCGAGCATGAAAATAACTCGCTGCTTTTGTCTATCCCACTCAATGACTTTGACGATACGACCGCGCTTATCTCTGAAATTACGGTCAAGGTTCTTATGCTTTTCATTGGACATGAGCCTCGCCTTCACTATTGAAATAAAAATTAGCCCAGTCGCTTTTTAAATCGGCGATGTCTACCAATTGTTGTTTGGTCTGGTAGTTGCCCAGAGCGTCAGCTGACGTTATGATTTCGACATATTGAAACAGACCATTTTTAGAAACGGATAAGCACTTAAATTGCTTTCTCTTACTGATTTGGTTTAAACTGCTCATGCTAGTTACTCCACACAAGTTGTTATTAGCAACCGACGCTCGGGACCGCATATCCTGAGCGTCACCCTTTCTAGCGTTACTCATCATTTAGTCACCCCATAAACAACTGGTAATGAATTCACAAAACCACGTGCATAAGCGCAGACTTTGTCTAATTTGCGATTTATGGCGATTATTTCATCATTCGTTAAAATGCCGTCCGCTATGCTTTCTTTGATGAGAATGGTGAGCGAGCCCTGCATCGCATCTAAATTCATGCGAATTTCAAATAGCTCAACTTTGTCTAAGTTTTCAGGGTCTACTTTCTTCGCTGGGGTTATTCCATGGCGATCCATGTGATAGCCCACCAGCAACTTAGTGCCGGATAATTCTTCCATTGCTTCCAAATCATCATTTTCAAAGAAACGACAGCCATTTTTTTCATACAGATTGTTGTTGAATGTGGTTTCGCTCATACCCAAAGCAGCTGCCATTGCAGAACGACCACCAGGCATTGCCTTGCACATTTCTTTAACGACTTCTTTTAGTGTTTGTTTGCACATATCTACAATTCCGTTGTTTTGTTGGTAGTTAATTCAATCAACCTACTCTGATAAATTTCATAACCACTTTTGATTGTTATGGATATAAATCAGGCCGCAGCTTGCTTCTCGATATTCCTGACGCTTGCTCAACAACAAGAACTTTATCCGCTGGAATTCTTTTATTTCTGTTTAGCCAATTCCATATTTGTTGCTGCTTAACAGGCTTATTTAAAAGCTCACTTATACGTTTTGCTAATTGCGTTTGGCCACCTGCAGCAGTGATTGCAGTTTGTAACCCTACGACACATGAATTACTGGTTATATGTCCCATCTAGCCCCCTAAGTTGTTAAATACAACTTTATAATAATTCAAAACAACAACTTTGACAACTTTTAGATGTTGGAAACTTCAACACTTAAAGTTGTAAAATACAATTTCGAAGGAGGAGGAAACTATGTCGATAGCTAAACGGTTGTTAGATGCAAGGGTTAAAGCAGGGATGAGTCAGGCGGATCTGGCTGAAAAAGTGGGTGTTAGTCAACAATCAATACAAAAGATTGAATCAGGGCAAACTAGCTCCCCTAGAAGGATTGCGGATATAGCTAAAGCTGTAAATGTTTCTGCTCATTGGCTTCAATTCGGTGTGCGCGATGAAAACGGGAAAAAAACAGAGTTTGAGATAAAAGAATGGGAAGACGTCCCGAGTAATAGCGACGCTGACTTTGTTGACATCCCCGTACTTGATATTGAATTAGCTGCAGGCTGTGGTGCAAATGCAGAAGTTGTTGAATCAGAAGAATATACATACCCATTCCGTCGGGATGAATTGCGTAAATACGGTGTTAATGCAAGCAACGCTAGAATTGTCAAAATAGTTGGTAATAGCCTCTATCCCGTATTGAATAGCGGGGATCTAGTTGCTGTTGATATCAGCAATAAGACAATAAAAGATGGGGATCTTTATGCTATAAGGGATGGCGTTTTATTACGTGTAAAGATACTTGTTTATAGGCCAGATGGTGGCATTGTTATTCGTAGCTTTAATAGAGAGGAATACCCTGATGAACAGCTACCTAGAAGCGAAGCTGTTGTCAGGGTTCATGTTATAGGTAGAGTATTTTGGTCATCACGAAGTTGGTAAAAATTTCATTAGGATATCTTCTGTAGTTATCTTTACGCTAGATTTTCCACTATCTCTATCATCAATAGCTTTTTCTATTTTTCTTCCGTGGCTAGAGAATCTCCAGTCACGGGAGGATAATACACCGATAACTAAATAGTCTGCAGTTTGCGTTACTCTATCAATAACCTTTCCACCAGCATTTTCTATTAGCATTGATATTAAAGACCTTTTTCCTGTAATAAAATTACCGGTCAAACAAATTGTTGATCCTTTAATGTTTAATACATCAATTTCATCACAGGGTAGATGACATGACAAACCATCAACCACACCACTATCTAAGTCTGTGCCAGAGAAATCAACTAACGCTTTATAGAGTAATTCACTTTCGCTTTGATCTATTATTCCATCTTCCTTTATTGTCTTTACTAGCTCATACAAATGCCTGCCAGGATAATTTCTTTTTAACATTCCATTTTGAGTTAGCCACCACTCTAAATAATTAATTTCTTCTATACCGAGCTGCCTATCAGCCACTATTCCCTTACAAAGCCCATTTAATAAGTTAATATCAGATTCTGTTGAATATAGATCAATGCTTGGCATGTCCATTATTGCTCGCTGCACATCCAATAGCATTTGCTTTAGCTCCTTTCTTTCCTCCAGCGTTATCACTCCATCATCTAGCACTCTTGATATTCTTTCTTGTAAAAGCATGACGAACGCATTGTTAGCTATTTGCTCAGAGTCAGAAAGCCATGTGGTAATGTAAAGAATTTCAGAATCTGACAATTCACTATCTGATAAAACACCATCAATAATCGAAATTAAATTAGCAAATAGCTTATCTCTATTCCGTTTGTAGTTAAAAGCTGGGTTGATATTCATAGTTTCTCCTATTTTCACTATCCTCAAACTTTCTTTAACTTAAATCAAACAACATAAAGTTGTTGACAGTCAGTTTAAATACAACTAAATTACAACTTAAGGATGTTTAGCAAGAAAACAATTAACTACAACTTTGACAACTTAGGAGAGCATTATGCAACCCAATTCAAATGAACCAATCGTTACTTTTAGTGTGCCAATGTCGCAGGATGATGTGCGCGAGTGGATACTTGAAAAAGCTAAACAGATTAACAATCTTCAAAAGCTCCGTACCGACCGCGATGATCTGCAATCTAAACTCGAAAAACTCGACGATGAAATCGCAGAATGCATAGACATGTGCGCTGTCACTATTAGTGCTTAATTGAATTTAACTGTGTGGGGTGTGCAATATGTGTGGAGTAACTAGCGAAAATGATAAGAAAAAAGGTCAATTCGATTTAAATAAAATTGACCCTGCTGAATTCACTGGCTCTGAGTTGTATAAGTGTCTATCAGACAGTTTTTATCCTTTCGTTCGGTTTAAAAACAAAGCGCAGTCGGTGAATTTTGAGTTGAGTCAGCTTTGGCATGCGGCCAATGATGCAAATGAGCATATTATTGCTGCTTTAAATACTGCCAACCATTACCAAGGGTCCAACCTACAGAAAGATCTACTTCAAGATTATCAGAAGCTAAAGGAGTTGGTAAATTTTTTAGAAAAGTTTGGGCATTTTCAGGTAGGGGATATTTAAGAAGGTGCTTCTGCAAAACGATAATCTTCGCGGTATCTGAAAGATTATAAAACAGATCGGGGAGTATTCCTGTTTTATTGTAAGCAAATGAAGTTAGAGTATTGTCAAATGATTGTTTAAACCAAATGTCAATCTCATTGTTTCGGTATTCATACATGACAACTTCAAGCAAAAATAAAATATAGGCTTTTTTACGAACAGAATGAGCTCTTGGATCGTTATCTTTAAAATAACAAGACTCTAAATTGTGAGCCTCACATAGAGATTCATTTAAAGTAGCCCAAAGAGTTGAATAAATAGACATGAATATACCCTTATTGTTATTGCGGAATAACAATAATACCACAGCCGCCTGATGTGGCTAAGTTAGTTCAGGCATTACATTGAGACTCACATCATACATAAGGCCACTGATACTTAATCAGTTCACACTAGGTAAGTTTATTAATTATTGTCAGTGGTCTTATTTATTGTGTGTGGAGTTAATAACTATGCGGAGATTAACAAATGAAACGTTTTCCAATTACTAGTGCAGTTATATTTAAAGCGGAATTACCCAGCGCTGAAGTTCTAGAAAATCATTTAAAAGAATTACCTTTTGTTGATATTTTAGAATCACATTCAGTTAGCTATGGTTTTATTCCTAATAAGATTACAGGCGAATTAGTTACACCAATTGAAGGTGGTTATATTATTACTTTTCGCATTGATGAAAAGATACTACCTAAAGCAGCTATTGCGTTTGAAGTTAATAGACGTATTGAAAAACTAAAAGAGCAAGGTACTGATGATTTCCTTGAGACTGAAATAAAGTATATTGCTATAGAAGAAATGCTTAAAGTTGCTCTAACTAAAACTAAGATTATCACTGCACTTTATCATGTTGAAAAAGGGTTTCTTATCGTATCAAGCACTCGAAAACCAGAGCATCAAGCGCTGGTTAATTGTTTGATTAAGGCTTGTGGATCGGTAAAAACAGAAACAATTCACATTGACGATGCAAAAAATGGAATAACAACACGCCTAATAAACTATATCAATAATGAACCATCAGCTGACTGTTTTGGTGGGCGATTATACCCTTGCAACTTCTACTTACTACAACGTAAGGTTGAGAAAAAATTAGAATCGGTTAAATACGACGCTGAACTGCACTATGTACAGCGTGAGTTAAGTGAGAGTTTATCAAATGGATTTCGTGTCAGCCTAATGGAATTAGCCACTCTAGATATTGTCTTTAAATTAAGTGATAACTTCGAATTTAAGGGAATAAAACCAATTAGTGATATTGACTGTGATGGTGATAGAGCTTTCCGTCATCGACATATAAATTCTGTATTTATGTTTCACATGATTAATACCATCGAGTTATTAATTGAATTATTAAAATACAAAGAAAAAACAGAATAACTATTTAGCCAATACCAAGGAATTTAATTCTCTTTATTAAGAGACGGACTTTTATTATCTAAATTTTGTGTGGAGTATTAATGATGGGTTTTATTCGGGACACTAAATTACATGAAATGGAGTGTATTAAAGCAGATGGGATACACCGCCATTATAGTTTTTCAGAACCAAATAGATCTGCTTATTGGTTTGATATTGTAACCTTCCCCGGCTATTTAGTTATGACTGGTGATATGGGTACATGGGCATTTAGGCGCATTAGAGATATGGTTCAATTTTTTAACAAAGACCGCATCGATCGTGGGTATTGGGCAGAAAAATTACAAATGGGCTCAGGGCGCAGTGAAGTTGCTGGTGCCTACAAAGAAGTTGATTTACCAAATACATTAAAAGATCTAAGAAAAATACTTGAATCTTGGTATACCGAAAATAAACATGATGTTGACCGAGAGGAAAAAGGGGAACTTAAGTCCTCTTATAACGAATTTGCTTCTAGGTTAGGCAGCGTTAAATCTTATGCTGAAAATTATTCTTGTAGTTCAATTTCTGAGAATGTTTTCTACCGAGCAGTTGAAGAAGCCGATTTAACAAGTGAATCGCAGTGGCAATATGACTCCCCATGGGATTATGAGGATCTATATCCTCAGTTTAATCCGACTTATCACTTTTCTTGGGCGTGTGAAGCAATTCAATATGCATGTCACCGCATTGCAAATAAAGAAGTGGCTGAAGCCGCCATGGATAAATTTTTAAACTTTAGCCAACTCGTTAATTTTCCCCCTACTTTTATTGCTGACTTAAAGCTTGAAAGTATTCATGCATACGGAGCTGAGGGATACGTATTTAATGATACTAAAAAACGATTTGTTGATGGTGCGCCTGTTCAAACATCACAGGTTATCAATATCGATACTTATTTAACTGATGGTTATATCCAAACAGTTAATTCAGTTTACAGAATTATTATTTAAGGTGGGTGTATGTCTATTAAACCTGAATTAGTAGAACGCGACGAAAATGGCTACTGGGTACATTCCCAAATACCAGAAACTGAAGACCACGAAATACTAAAAAAGTGGATCGAAGATAACTGTCTTGAATTTTGTAATGTTTGCATGGAAGACGATATTGACGAAAACCATCCAACATTCAAACTTTATTTTGAAGATGGTGGATGTAATATTTCTGGATGGATACCTAGCAAACCACAAGGTGATGGTTGGTTTATTGGTGGAATTTCCGCAACGGATGATAGCCCTGTATGTTCATGGCTGAGACTTGACGTAACAAAACTCAAGGCCAAGTTTATCGAAGCACATAGGGAAGCTGAAAAAGCTGCATTTGAATATTTCTGCGCCTGTGATGTTGGTGAGGAGCGATTTCAAGCAAGTGAAATCTATGAACGCATTAGAACTGCTACACGCATAGGTGGCTGACATGAAAGAGCGCGGAATTATTTTTAATACTGAAATGGTACGCGCCATCCTTGATGGCCGTAAAACTCAAACTCGTAGAGTTGTTAATAATGTAATACCTGGTAATTGCTTATGGCTAAAAAAACCGACCAAAACAAGAAGTGGTACCACTACGCATGTATTGGACGCCCCCAAATATAATTTATGCCCTCTAGGTAAAATTGGTGATCGTCTTTGGGTTCGTGAAACTTTTGCATTACTTGGTAATGAAGATGGTGTTTGCATCGATTGGAATGACAATGTTCTTAAAACTGGTGAAGAACAAGCAGCAAGAATTTATAAAGCCTCTTGTGAACAAAAAGACGGTGATTATGGTTTATGGTCAATTCCTGATGACGCTGACTGGAAACCTCATACTGATAATCATAAATATGACGGTACATGGACACCATCTATACATATGCCTCGCTGGACTTCGCGTATCACACTAGAAATTACTGATGTTCGCGTAGAGCGCTTACAAGCAGCTAGCGACGATGATTTTAAAGCCGAGGGCTACCCGCTGGAGAGGGAATTAACTGGTGGTAGTACTGATGCATTTTGTTGGTTTCGTCACTTATGGGATTCAGTCAGTAAGCCTGATTGTAATTATGAAAGCAATCCGTGGGTATGGGTTATTGAGTTTAAGCGAGTGTGATTATGAATAATAAGATGCTTGAATTAGCCAAAGAATTGAAAGCCGATGCGTTATTAACCCGTAGATATCAAATTGCAAAATGTTCTGTATGGAGCGACCAATTAATTAATCTGTGTGAGCATGTTGAGAAAACATTTCAAGCAAATGAAGAAAGCACTAAATTAATTGAAGCCTTCTGCGCTGACGATGCTGAATGGCATAAGTTACTTGATGCAAGGGAGCAGGAAAACTTAACCTTGATTAGTTTGGTAGTTAAGTTAGCTGATAAATGTTCTGAAATGCAGAAGGAATTGGATCACATAAATAACCTAAAGCCCATTGGTTACATGGAATCAAAAGGCGAGAAGTGGATCAGGATTCATGGCTTTACGCATATTAATGAAGAAAAAAGCAGGGCAAATAGCATCCCGGTATATCGCTTAAATAAATAAGGACTAACAATGAAATATAAACACTTAATGGTAGATCTAGAAACGATGAGCAACAAAGGTAATGCCGCTATTGTTTCTATTGGCGCAGTAGCCTTTGAGCCTTCAACGGGTGAGATTGGTCCTACCTTCTATACTGTAGTTGATTTAAAAAGCTGTGAGCGCGCTGGGCTTCATATCGACGCTGATACCGTTCTTTGGTGGATGAAACAAAGTGCTGAAGCTAGAGCTGCTATCGTTGCTGATGGTGATGACCTATCCATTACCTTGCTTAGTCTTAGGGTGTTTTCACGAGAGGTTCTAACTGATGATGTTCAAGTGTGGGGTAATGGCGTTGATTTTGACAATATTATTTTGCGTAACGCATATGATGCAGTCGGCATAGAGCCATTCTGGAAATTTTATAATAACCGTGATGTTCGCACCATTGTAGAGCTAGGCCGTAATGCTGGTATTGATCCAAAGAAAACACTTCAGTTCGAAGGTGAGCAACACAATGCGTTAGCTGATGCAATTCATCAAGCTAAGTATGTGTCTATTATCCACCAGCATTTGATTAAACCAGTTAACGACGATATTTAATTTTTAAATCTGTATGCGGCAGATGTGGAGGTAATTATGCAAATGCTAACTTTGGAGGAATGGGCTAGTGATCGCTATCGTAGTCGCCCTCCTGGTCTGGGGACATTACAACGCTACGCTAGAAGTGGCTTGTTCTATCCACCAGCACAAAAAGAAGGTGGTATTTGGCGCGTGAGAGAGGATGCCGATTTAGTCGGTAATTTGACATCACCGGATATCAAAAAAAGTGATAATCCGAAATTGCAAAGGATTTTAAGCGATGGCTGCCCGACCACGTAAAAACAACGTCAGTATTCCTAACCTTTATCCGCTATTCAGTAGGAAAGTTAATAAGGTTTACTGGCGTTATCGCCACCCTATAACTGGAAAATATCACGCCCTTGGTGACAACGAAGCTGAGGCGCGTGAAATTGCCACTGAAGCGAATAGTCGGTTAGCGGAACAACGCAGTCGCCAAGTGATGGCAATCAGCGATAGAGTAGCGAGAATTAAAGGAAAAGAAATTACTGTTAATACTTGGCTAGATCGCTACTGGGTAATACAAGAAGAGCGCCTTGCTGATGGTGATATTAAATTAAACACATACAAACAAAAAAGAAAACCTGTTGATTTAATGAGGCATTCGCTAGCAATGAAGCCATTACCAGCTATTGATGCAAGGGATATTGCAGGGATACTCGATGAATATAAATCTAATGGTCAACACCGTATGGCGCAAGTTATTCGTTCGGTGTTAATTGATGTATTCAAAGAAGCACAGCACGCCGGTGAAGTTCCACCAGGATATAACCCTGCACTTGCAACCAAGCAACCTAAAAGGCGAATTACTCGTCAGCGCCTTAATTTAGAGGAATGGCAAAAAATATTTGATATTGCCAATAATCAACATAAGTATTTAGGCAATGCTATGTTGCTTGCCGTTATTACTGGTCAGCGGCTTGGTGATATTTCAGCAATGAAGTTTAGTGATATTTGGGATAACCACTTGCATGTTACTCAAGAAAAAACAGGCAGTAAATTAGCTATTCCACTGGCATTAAGATCTGAGGCATTAAATATATCACTGCGTGATATTGTTTCTCGATGCCGTGACCGTGTTGTAAGCCCATATTTAATCCATTATTTTCATACAACTTCACAAGCAGATCGTGGAGCACAAGTTACCGCTAATACACTAACCACTAATTTTAAGAAAGCACGGAATAAAACTGATATTGATTGGGGTGAAGGAACCCCAGCTTCATTCCATGAGCAACGTTCTTTATCTGAAAGGCTATATCGAGATCAGGGGATTAATACAAAAGATTTACTGGGTCATAAATCGCAAAAAATGACCGATAAATATAATGATGACCGGGGTAAAGATTGGGTAAAAGTAGTTATTTAATAACAAAAAAATTGGGTAGGTTTTGATAATTCGTTTTGATAACTTTTTGATAACCGTTTCTAAAGTGATAATAAAAAACGGGAACTATTAAGCTCCCGTTATTAATTACACTAAGTAATGAATTACATGTGTTTAATCATTGCATCGCCGAATTCGCTACATTTCAGTAGTTTAGCGCCTTCTAGTTGACGCTCGAAATCGTAAGTTACAGTCTTAGCCGCGATTGCGCCTTCCATACCTTTAACGATTAAGTCAGCTGCTTCAACCCAGCCCATGTGACGTAGCATCATTTCTGCAGATAGAATAATTGAACCAGGATTCACTTTATCCTGACCCGCATATTTTGGTGCAGTACCGTGGGTTGCTTCAAACAATGCACATTCAGAACCGATGTTAGCACCCGGTGCGATACCAATACCGCCGACTTGTGCTGCTAATGCGTCAGAAATATAGTCACCGTTTAAGTTCATACAAGCGATAACATCATATTCAGCTGGACGCAGCAAAATTTGCTGTAAGAATGCATCAGCAATCACATCTTTAACAATGATATCTTTGCCAGTTTTAGGGTTTTTAATTTTAAGCCATGGGCCGCCATCAATTAATTCGCCACCAAACTCTTCTTGTGCTAATTGATAACCCCAATCTTTAAATGCACCTTCAGTGAATTTCATAATGTTACCTTTATGAACTAATGTCACTGAATCACGGTCGTTATCAATTGCATATTCAATTGCAGCGCGAACTAAACGTTTGGTTCCTTCTTCAGAACAAGGCTTAATACCGATACCACAATCTTGTGGGAAACGGATTTTTGTTACACCCATTTCATTTTGAAGGAATTTAATGACTTTATCAGCTTCAGCAGAACCTGCTTTCCACTCAATACCTGCATAAATATCTTCAGAGTTTTCACGGAAGATAACCATGTCAGTCAGCTCAGGTTGTTTTACTGGGCTTGGTGTGCCCGCATAATAACGAACTGGGCGTAAACAAATATACAGATCAAGTTGCTGACGTAGCGCAACATTCAAAGAACGAATACCACCACCAACTGGAGTTGTCAAAGGGCCTTTGATTGATACACGGTAATCACGGATTAAATCGAGGGTTTCTTGCGGTAACCAAACATCTTTACCATATAACTGAGTAGATTTTTCACCGGTGTAGATTTCCATCCAAGAAATTTTGCGTTCACCGTTGTATGCTTTCTTCACTGCCGCATCAACCACTTTTAGCATGGCAGGTGTCACATCAACACCAATACCATCACCTTCAATGTAAGGAATAATCGGGTTGTTCGGAACGTTTAGTTTGCCTTTTGCATCAATGGTGATTTTAGCGCCTTCTGCCGGAACTACTACTTTGCTTTCCATTAACCTCTCCTTTCAATTGCGTATTTAGCTTGTTAATTTTTTGTAAGAGACCTGTCAATATTACTTCAATCTGCATCGAACGCCAATGATTACTCGCCTAAGCTTCAATACAGATCGCATTTAACGTATCTATTAGTTATTACAATATAAAGTTAATATCCATGCAATTACTTTTAAATCAAACAATTAATTCTAAAATTATAATTTTCAATCTAATTTTTAGGTTAAAAAACAGACAATTACTATAATGAATTAAACAAATAATAAGATCAAAAAACCATATTCGTATAATTTTCATACTAGCAAAATAGTTTGCCTTAAAAATACGTATTGCTCACATAATTAATAAGCACATAATTATTTATACATTTATTATTAATATAAAAATTTGATTTTATTGTACTAAATGGTTTTAATGAACTTAATTATTTTCAATCAAATATCAATTTGAATTAACATTTATAAAGCGACTAAATACAAACAATCAAATCCAATAAATCATTTTAAAATAAGTTACCCATGAATAAAACCTCTCATTTAATTAAACAACATAAATTTAAATTTGCTCAACACCTTTTCTTTTCTAAAAATATTTCATCAAATTGACTGATTAACGAAAAGCTTTCATTCTTACCCAACATGTTATTTTTTATTATGAGTTTTGGTAATTTAAATAAATTTACATTGCCACTGAGTGATACACTTGAATAGTTTTGGTCAGAAAAATTATCCCCTAGCTGCCAACTTACCTATAATAACTTGATTCAATGATCTCAAACCAACCTGCTAAATTTAGGCTTGTTGCTATTGAGGTAATGGAAGCAACAGGCAACGTAATATTTTCATTTTTAAATAGTTTAACTAAATCTTCACCTCTGCATTAGAGTTTTGCGGTGAGTTACATTTAAGTCGTGAATCTGGTCACGCAATTGGAAGTGAGCAGGATTTAATTGATACTATTGATTTTTCTGAAAATGAATATCTATTTTGTGTCGACCTAATTCAACATGGTTTTCAATCATTCTATCAGCCAACTAGGTGATTTTAATTAATTCCATTCATCACTTATACCTACTTATATACCTACTTTTTTTTGAATTTAACTAAGCATAATAACAATATTATTATCTCTACACATTACTATGCTTTGACAAGTAAATCACATAAACTAAGATCAATTGAGTAATTTTTTAATAGACAAAGAAAAACAAAAAGTTACTCACTATTTTATGTGGATAATTAACTGATTATGACAAAGCCAAACATTAAACGAACAACCAATAACAAACTGACACCAAAATCTCATGCGGATCGCACTCGACGAGCAACTCACTCCCCCTCTAAACCACCTATTGTGCGTAAAGTCATCCTATTTAATAAACCTTATGATGTGCTACCACAATTTACCGATGAGCAAGGTCGAGATACTTTAAAGAATTATATTCCAATAAGCGATGTTTATGCAGCAGGCCGCCTCGATAGGGACAGTGAAGGATTATTAATTTTAACCAATGACGGTAAATTACAAGCTCGCTTAACTCAACCTCAGAAAAAAACGGGCAAAATATACTATGCTCAAGTAGAAGGGATACCCGATACGGCGGCTCTTGCTAAATTTCGTCAGGGATTAACATTAAATGATGGTTTGACGTTACCCGCAAATATCGAGCTTGTTGAACAACCTGATTGGGTTAAACCAAGGAATCCACCAATTAGAGAACGTAAAAATATCCCGACAAGCTGGCTTAGAATCACATTATATGAAGGCAGAAATCGACAAGTTCGCCGAATGACTGCCAATATTGGCTTTCCTACCCTAAGATTGATTCGCTATCAAATTGGTGAATTCAAATTAGAAAACTTAGCCATCGGTGAATGGATGGAGGTAAAAATTGTCTAGCCCAAAATTTAGACCCAATATTACGGTAGCGACTATCGTACATGCCCAAAACAAATTTTTAGTAGTTGAAGAGTGGGTTAATGGTAAACCTACGTGGAACCAACCTGCCGGGCATTTAGAAGCAGATGAAACATTATTGCAGGCAGCCGAACGCGAACTTTTAGAAGAAACAGGTATCAGCGCTACACCGCAAAAATTAATTAAAATTCATCAATGGATAGCGCCTGATAACACCCCTTTTATTCGTTTTTTATTTGAACTCGAACTACCAAATACCTGTGAAACACATCCACAAGATAGCGACATTAGCTGTTGCCACTGGGTCAGCGCACAACAAATTATTGAAAGTAATTGTTTACGATCTCCATTAGTTGCACAAAGTATCCTTTGCTTTCAAGAAAATACCACCTATCCCCTTGATATTCTGTCTGCTTATGGTGATCACTTTGGGTAATCAACTCGATTTGGCTTATTTTGATCTAATAAAAAACGATTAATAGAGCCGCGTCAGTCTTTACTCTGTTTTTCTTGCGCCAAGAATATTGCCGCTAACTCTGGTGCAACAAGGGTACAACATGCTAAAGTATGGGGCTTGATTTTTCCGCATTGAGACTATTTATAATGTCAGATAACAGTACCATGTCAGATAACAGCCAAAAGAAAGTCATCGTCGGTATGTCCGGTGGTGTTGACTCCTCCGTTTCAGCCTACTTGCTCCAGCAGCAAGGATATCAGGTTGTTGGTCTGTTTATGAAAAACTGGGAAGAAGATGACGATAAAGAATATTGCTCAGCGGCAACTGATCTTGCTGATGCGCAGTCTGTTTGTGACAAATTAGGCATCGAACTCCATACAATTAACTTCGCCGCTGAATATTGGGACAATGTTTTCGAACATTTTTTATCTGAATATAAAGCGGGTCGTACACCAAATCCAGATATTCTGTGCAACAAAGAAATTAAATTCAAAGCCTTCCTTGAGTTTGCAGCCGAAGATCTCGGTGCAGATTTTATTGCGACGGGTCACTATGTACGCCGTCGTGATCTTGATGGTAAAAGCCAGCTACTACGCGGCTTAGACACCAATAAAGATCAAAGTTACTTTCTATATACCTTAAGCCATGAGCAAGTCGCTAAAAGCCTATTTCCTGTTGGTGAACTTGAAAAACCTGAAGTTCGTCGTATCGCGGAAGAAATTGGCTTAATCACCGCGAAGAAAAAAGATTCAACGGGTATTTGTTTTATCGGTGAACGCAAATTTCGTGACTTCTTAGGTCGCTATTTACCTGCGCAACCTGGCCCAATTATTACCGTCGACGGTAAAACTATTGGTCAGCATGAAGGTTTGATGTACCACACCTTAGGGCAGCGTAAAGGTCTTGGTATTGGCGGCACCAAAGAAGGCTCAGAAGATCCTTGGTATGTTGTTGATAAAGATGTTGAAAATAATCATCTTATCGTTGCTCAAGGGCATGAACACCCTCGCCTGATGTCTGTTGGCTTAATTGCTCAACAACTACATTGGGTTGATAGAGAAACCATGACGCAACCGCTACGCTGTGTGGTGAAAACTCGTTATCGTCAATCTGATATTCCTTGTACTATTACACCGCTGAGTGAAGATAGAATTGAAGTCGCATTCGACTACCCAGTTGCTGCTGTAACGCCAGGGCAATCTGCAGTATTTTATCTAGATGAAGTTTGCCTCGGTGGCGGTATTATTGAAGCCCGTATTCAGGAGTAACTGTGGCTAAAAATTATTACGATATCACGCTTGCTTTGGCAGGTATCTGCCAAGCAAGTCATATAGTTCAAAAACTGGCTCATGAAGGTGTTTCTAATGAGCAAGACCTTGAAACTATGATCAAAAGCCTGACGAATATGAATCCATCATCTACATTAGATGTTTTCGGTAACGATCCTGCAAATTTAAAAACAGGCCTTAGTACAATGCTTGGCATGCTAACAGGCGGCAACAGTGGTTTATCCGCTGAAATGACACGCTATATGCTTAGTATGATGGTTCTTGAGCGCCGCCTTAATAAAAATCAAGACGCCATGAACCAACTAGGTCAACGTATAGAACAATTTGAACGTCAAGCAAGCTATTTTGAACCGATGTCTGAAGGTGTTTTTAATGCTCTTGCGGGTATTTATGTGGATGTTGTCAGCCCTCAAGGACCACGTATTCAAGTTACAGGTTCTCCAGACATTCTCAAAAATACGTTGGTTCAAGCAAAAGTTAGAGCCACTTTACTGGCAGGTATCCGTTGTGCGGTGCTTTGGCAGCAAGTCGGCGGCAGCCGTATTCAATTAATGTTTTCCCGAAGCCGTCTGTCTAATCAGGCGAAAGATATTTTGTCTCACCTTTAATCTGGAGTTGCTACCAATGGAATTATCCTCACTGACCGCTGTATCGCCGATTGATGGCCGTTATGGTGATAAAGTCAGCGCTTTACGCACTATTTTTAGTGAGTTTGGCTTACTGAAATTTCGCGTTCAAGTTGAAGTTCGCTGGCTGCAAAAACTGGCGGCAACCGCTCAAATCAATGAAGTTCCTTCATTTGATGCTGACGCAAACGCTTACCTAGATGAAATTGTTGCAAACTTCTGCGAAAAAGATGCAATGCGTATCAAAGAAATTGAGCGCACCACTAACCATGATGTTAAAGCAGTTGAATATTTCCTAAAAGAAAAAGTCGCTAACATTCCAGCTCTACATGCTGTTTCAGAATTTATTCACTTTGCTTGTACTTCTGAAGATATTAATAATTTGTCTCACGCGCTGATGCTTCAAACTGCACGTAAAGATGTTTTATTGCCACAATGGCGTCAAATTATTGATAAAGTTAAAGCAATGGCTCACGAATATCGTGACTTACCGTTGTTATCACGTACTCATGGTCAGCCAGCAACACCATCGACTATTGGTAAAGAATTTGCAAACGTTGCATACCGCTTAGAGCGCCAGTATCGTCAACTCACACAAGTTGAAATCCTCGGTAAAATCAATGGTGCAGTGGGTAACTATAATGCTCACATCGTGGCTTATCCTGAAGTTAATTGGCACGAATTTAGTGAAACCTTCGTGACTTCACTCGGTATTCAGTGGAACCCATACACCACTCAAATAGAACCGCATGATTACATCGCTGAGCTATTTGATTGTGTCTCACGATTTAACACTATTGTGCTGGATTTTGACCGTGATATCTGGGGCTACGTCGCACTAAATCACTTCAAACAAAGAACCATTGCGGGTGAAATTGGCTCATCCACCATGCCACACAAAGTGAACCCTATTGATTTTGAAAATTCAGAAGGCAATTTAGGTTTAGCAAATGCGGTACTTGGCCATTTATCAAGCAAATTACCTGTTTCTCGTTGGCAACGTGACCTAACAGACTCAACAGTACTGCGTAACTTAGGTGTTGGCCTCGGCTATTCACTTATTGCTTATCAATCCACAATGAAAGGATTGAATAAACTGGAAGTTAATGAACAACATCTGCTTGATGAGTTAGACCAAAACTGGGAAGTATTAGCTGAACCAATTCAAACCGTAATGCGTCGCTATGGCATTGAAAAACCATACGAAAAACTTAAAGAGTTAACGCGTGGAAAACGTGTTACCGCAGAAGGGATGAAACAATTCATTGATAGCTTAGCACTACCTGAAAGCGAAAAAGCACGTTTGAAAGAAATGACACCAGCTAATTATATTGGTTACGCTGTCACTTTTGTTAACGATTTAAAATAACTCGTTAAATTTAATAAAGGCGAACATTTCACTCTGAATTGTTCGCCTTTATATCCTTCTCAGTGTCATTCTTGATATTTCGACGCTTAACTCCCCCATTAATTTTACTTATCCCATACAAATAAACCCCCTACCTCAGATAAGATCAAATAACACTTTGATAATTGACTAAATCGCAATAAATTGATCATTTGGAGTATATTTTTGGTTTGTTTGACTTATATTTACTTAATGACTTGTCGTCAGTGATTTCTCTTTTTAACATAGTGATAATATAACCGACAGGTTAACTCTCTTTTTTTAATATGAGGCTTTCAGATGCGTATTCTCATCGTCGAAGATAATGCTTTACTTCGCCATCACTTAACCGTTCAACTCAAAGACCTTGGACACCAAGTTGATTCAGCGGAAGATGCAAAAGAAGCAGACTACTTTTTAAATGAAAGCTGCCCTGATATTGCGGTAGTTGATCTTGGCTTGCCAGATGAAGATGGTCTATCCATGATCAAACGCTGGCGTAGTATGCATGTGACTATTCCCATTCTCGTCCTGACAGCCCGAGAAAGCTGGCAAGAAAAAGTGCAAGCATTGAATAGCGGGGCTGATGACTATGTAACTAAACCTTTCCAATTAGAAGAACTCGTTGCTCGTATGCAAGCGTTGATGCGCAGGAATAGTGGACTTGCCTCGCAAATACTTGAGCTAGACCATTTTGTTATCGATTTATCACGTAAAGAATTTACGGTTGCAGGTGAGCCCGTCAAACTAACAGCCTTTGAATATACCATCATCGAAACACTGCTGCGTAATAATGGTAAAGTGGTGAGCAAAGACTCATTAATGCGCCAGCTCTATCCAGATGCAGAATTAAGAGAAAGTCATACCATTGATGTTTTAATGGGTCGGCTACGCAAAAAAATACAACAATTTCATAGTAATGATGTAATTGTTACCGTTCGTGGCCAAGGTTATCGCTTCGACGTGAATGGTTAATATGTCATTAAGAAAATTTAAAATTAAGCCACTATCATTACGGGCGCGCTTTTTATGCGCGACCTCTGCGGTTATTCTCGCACTAACATTGTCCTATGGTATTGTTGCCATACTGGGTTATCTGATTAGCTTTGATAAGACGACCTACACCCTGCTGCGCAGCCAAAGCAATCTAATTTATAGCCTTGCACAGTGGCAAAATAATAAAATTGATATCCGTGTTCCCCCTAATTTTACGTTAAATAATCCAACTTTGGTCATTATCTATGATGACCATGGTCAAGTTCTTTGGCGTCAACGCGATGTTCCCAATGTTGAGCAACTCATTCATCAAGATTGGCTAAGAAAAGAGGGATTATACGAAATTGACACCGATATTAAAGAAACGCGTCAACTGCTATATAACAATCCTGAATATAATACCAAGCTTAACGACATGAATAATGACGATGAGCCTCTCACCCACTCCGTTTCTGTCAACCAATACAGTGAAAGCGAGCATCTTCCACCTCTCACTATTGTTGTAGTCGATACACTTCCTCAAGATTTACAAAAAACAGGTTTAGTTTGGGAATGGTTTGGCTATGTGTTACTCGCCAACTTAATTTTAGTGATACCACTATTATGGCTTGCTGCCTACTGGAGCTTACGCCCTATAAAATCATTGGTGTCGCAGATTAGCGGCCTCGAAAAAGGTGAACGAGAAACATTAGATGAAAATCCACCCGCAGAGTTAAGAGGGCTTGTCCGCAATCTCAATATTTTGCTCACCAATGAGCGCAAGCGTTATAGTAAATATCGTACAACACTTTCTGATTTAACGCATAGCTTAAAAACACCCTTGGCCGTTATACAATCCACACTTAGATTATTGCGCTCAGGTAAACAAATGAATATCGAGCAAGCAGAACCTATCATGTTGGAGCAAATTGGACGTATTTCACAACAAGTCGGTTATTATTTGCACCGTGCATCAATGCAAGGTGACGAAAACCTGATATTACGTGAAATCTCATCAGTTCCTTCCATTATTGATAGTTTAGCGAGCGCACTTCATAAGGTCTATCTGCACAAAGGCGTATCTATTACTGTCGATATCTCACCTGAAATCACATGGTTAGGACAACCTAATGACTTTATGGAAGTGATGGGTAATGTGATGGAAAATGCCTGTAAATACTGTTTTGAATTTGTTGAGGTAACAGCTGCTGTAGGACAAGACAGTTTAACCATCACCGTTGATGATGATGGCCCTGGCGTACCTGAAAACAAACGAAATGTCATTTTTATTCGAGGACAGCGTGCGGACACCTTGCGTCCTGGGCAAGGTCTTGGCTTATCTATTGCTGTTGATATTATTGACCAATATGATGGCGAAATCTCAATTATTGATAGCCCACTTGGTGGAGCCCGCGTTATCGTCACTTTTAGGCAACAGATGGTCATTGAAGATAGCTAATCTGTGATGTGAAGCTATTTAGACCCTGTATTGCAGGCCATTTCAGGTATACTATTTACGACATGTTTTCTAATAGGGACAATAAGATGGATTATAAACTGAATCTTGACTGGCAGAGTTTTCTTGACAGTCATTGGCAGAAACGACCGCTGCTTATTAAACAGGGTTTTACGCGTTTTATTGATCCTATCTCGCCTGATGAACTTGCGGGATTAGCGATGGAAAATGAGGTTGATAGCCGTCTAGTCAGCCACAAAGAAGGAAATTGGCAAGTGGGTCATGGCCCATTTGAAAGCTATGAACACTTAGGTGAAGAAAATTGGTCACTACTCGTTCAAGCCGTTGATCATTGGCATCACCCAAGCTCGGCGCTAATGAAACCATTCAGAGTATTATCTGACTGGCGCATGGACGACTTAATGATTTCTTATTCAGTACCTGGGGGTGGCGTAGGCCCACACCTTGACCAATACGATGTGTTTATTATTCAAGGTGAAGGTCGTAGACAATGGCGCGTTGGGGAAAAAATCCCAATGAAACAGCACAGCCCTCACCCTGACCTACTCCAAGTCCATCCATTTGATGCGATTATTGATGAAGAGATGGAACCTGGAGATATTCTCTATATTCCACCTGGATTCCCACATGAAGGTTATGCCATCGAGCCTTCCCTAAACTACTCTGTAGGCTTTCGCGCGCCAAATACCCGTGAACTGATTAGTAGCTTTGCCGACCATTTGATTTCGAATGATCTTGGGAGTTATCGCTATAGCGATCCTGATTTATCATTTCGTGATAATCCCGCCGAAGTTTTGCAAGGTGAGCAAATTAAGCTACGTGAAATGATGGTCTCTCTGATTAATGACCCTGAATTATTCCGCAAGTGGTTAGGTGAGTACATTTCTCAATCTCGCCATGAATTAGATGTTGCACCACCAGAGCCGCCATATACGCAAGAAGAAATTTATGACTTGTTGAAAACTCAAGATGAAACTTTGTACAAACTCAACGGGTTAAGAGCTCTACGTGTTGGCGACCAATTTTTTGTCAATGGCGAATGTTTAGAGACTCAGTGTTATGAAGCAGCAGATAGCCTATGCCGATTTGATTCGGTAAATAGTAAGACGCTCGGCGATGCAATTGATGATGTGAATTTTATCCCATTAATTACTGCACTGGTAAATAATGGATACTGGTATTTTGACGACTGACATTAATAATCGCATTCAATAATTAATCTTAATAGACCTTTATTAATAAAAAAAACGCCCTATACATTGAACTGTGTAGGGCGTTTTACTGTAGTCAGATAAATATAATTTGATTACGATTGATTATTGCTTGCGTGTATTGCAGTCAACTCAGCGATACGCATGATGACACTAACCGCTTGCTCCATCCCTTCTTGAGTTATAAATTCATGTTTACTATGAAAATTATATCCACCAGTGAAGATGTTCGGGCACGGTAGGCCGCGATGAGATAATTGCGCACCATCAGTACCACCACGAATAGGTTGGATGATAGGTTTAATATCACAATCAATCATGGCTTGTTTTGCTAGCTCTACAACATGCGGGAATTTCATTACTTCTTTATGCATGTTGTAATAAGTATCATCTAAAGTGAGCTCGATATAACAGCTAGGATGTAGCCCTTCTCCGACTTTTTCAGCAATCCGAATGACATTTTTCTTTCTTGCTTCAAAGCCATTAAGGTCAAAATCTCGAATAATGTAATTTAACTCTGCTTTTTCAACCGTACCTTTAATCGAGGTCAAATGATAAAATCCTTCATAACCCTCAGTATTTTCAGGCGTTTCATCAGCAGGTAACATTGAATGAATGCGATTAGCTAAAGTTAATGCATTGACCATAACCCCTTTAGCCATACCTGGATGGGTATTATTACCCACAATTTTAATGGAGACATTGGCCGCATTAAAATTTTCATACTCAAGCTCGCCGACACCGCCACCATCAACGGTATAAGCCCAAAGCGCATCGAACTCTTTAAAATCAATATGACGAGCCCCACGCCCTATCTCTTCATCAGGTGTGATAGCAATACAAATTTTTCCATGTGGCGTATTATTTGCTTTCAAGCGCACTAGCGCAGTGATTATCTCGGCAATGCCCGCTTTATCATCAGCACCAAGTAACGTTTTACCGTCAGTCATGATAAGTGTCTTACCTATCATTTGATGCAATATAGGGAACATCACGGGGGATAAAACTTCATCGCCAATCCCTAATGCAATATCACCACCACGATAATTTTCTAGCACTTGTGGACAAACATTTTTGCCCGAAAAGTCAGGCGCCGTGTCCAGATGAGAAATAAATCCAATAGTTGGCACATCCCAATCAACGTTTGATGGCAAATAGGCCGTCAAGCAACCTTGATCAGTCAATGTCACTTTTTCAAATCCTAACTCATTCAGTTCTTTATGCAACGCACGGGCAAATTTTAGTTGGCCACTGCTACTAGGTACTGTTTTTGCATTCAGTTTTGATTGTGTATCAAAAGCAGTATATTCAAAAAACCGCTCCAAGAGTTTGTCCATACTCCATCCCCCTTAATATTAATATTCATATTATGGGAAAGATCACACAAACAATTATTGTTTCAAATCAGCTTTGAGGTTAATGCAGGTGATTTTTTAAATAAAAATTGAATAGTTAATTCGTTAACTACTCTCTATTTACTCAAAATAGCATCTTATTGACTATCAACTACCTAATAATTAGGATATCAATAATAATTTAGTATTATTGTAACTATACCTCATGGTTTAATATAGAAACAATAATCTTAAGTTAAATATTATGAAGTCAAGTTAATTTTAATGCTAACACTTTAAAAATAAATGCTTTATTTCAGTAAGTCGAATTATTTTTGAGACGATAGTATTAATTTAACATTATTAATTTATATGCACATTTAACCAAACATCTACCCATTCATTCATGCTATACACTAATACTTAATATTGTAACGCTATTATCCCTTATAAAAATAAGGTGTATTTACACTTAATTTTACAGGTAATCAAATGTCAAAAACATTTTTAATTTATGGTGTGAGTAAAGGTTTAGGCAAAGCACTTATTGAAGGAATACCCTCCGAAAAAGATTTTATTTATGGGGTCTCACGTTCTGTGCCACCGTTTAAAGCAGATAATTTTCATTGGATCCAAGCCGACCTTAATCAAATAAACTGCGCACAAATGATTAAAAACAAAGTGGGTGAACGCCCTATAAATACGCTTATTTATAACGTCGGTATCTGGGAAAAATTAGCATTTACTGAAGAATATACATTTGAATCCTCTGATGATCTCGAATTACTCAATATCATTCAAACAAATATTAGTGCATGTCTATTAAATTTAAAAAGCCTGTTAGCAAACCTAAGATTAGCCGATAACAGCAAAATAATACTTATTGGCTCCACATGGGGGCTGGATAATCATAAGAGCAAAGAAGTGACTTTTTCTGCAACTAAATATGCTCTGCGAGGTATTGTTCAATCCCTAAGGGAAACATTACGAGAGGATAAAATTGGTATATCTATTCTTAACTTAGGTTACTTAGCGACAGAATATCCATTATCGATGCCTGTAAACGAAGTTATTGAACACAGTGAAGGCAAGTTGATCCCCCTGCAAGATGTTATTAATGCTGTTCGCTTTATTTTAAGTACCAGCAATGCGACCTGTGTAAAAGAAATCACCATGCCAGCGATGATGGATGAGAACGTTTAAAATAGAATCAGATTGAATACTTTGTTTCTAAAATCGCTAAAAGGGAGTCTAATGCTCCCTTTTCAGCTGTTTCGATGACTCTAACTATCAAAAATTAGATTTTGTTCGCTGAATTAAGCTCAGTAACTAGCTTATTAATGTACTCAACAACCACCTTACTCGCTAATCCATAGTGTTTTTCTTCAAACTCACTTTCTACTTGGCTAGGTTCCAAATTAAGCTCAACAGTATGGGCACCGTGTAATTTTGCTTCATGTACAAAACCTGCCGCAGGGTAAACATGCCCTGATGTACCAATAGAAATGAAAATTGTTGCATCTTCAAGCGCTTGATAAATACGTTCCATACCCAATGGCATTTCACCGAACCACACAATATGCGGGCGCAAAGGCTGAGGAAATTGGCAACAATGGCAGCGTTCATCAACAGCTAAATCGCCCTTCCAATCGAGAACCTGATTTGACCAACTGCAACGTACTTTAAGCAGTTCACCATGCATATGAACAATTCGTTTACTACCTGCTCTTTCATGCAAGTTATCAATATTTTGTGTGATAAGTAAAAATCTATCACCTAATAGTTCTTCTAATTGTGCCAATGCAAAATGTGCAGCATTTGGCTTTATATCATCGCTTTGTAGCTGCCGACGGCGCTCATTATAAAAGCGTTGAACTAATTTAGGATCACGCGCAAAGCCTTCTGGCGTAGCCACATCCTCAACACGATGCTCTTCCCACAATCCATCGGCAGAACGAAAGGTTTGAATTCCAGACTCGGCAGATATACCTGCTCCAGTTAATACAACAATGTTCACTTTTTTCATATCAGCTAGTCTACTATCAATATAAAAAGCCCGATTACGAAGTCGCTGGCGGCGCACACACTTATTTTTTTTAACTTTTTTTAATCTATAACGGTATCGCAACATCAGAAAACATCCTTTCATCCATGCGTTTTAGCAACAAGTCTTGGCGACAGTTTACTGTAAAAATAATTTTTACTAAGAATGACTTATAATATCACTTCTACATGATGTAAATGTTAACACACTCAAACACATCACCATCATGAATACAGACAAAACAATGCTAAATTCATTAAATGACTGACGGTTAAAAAGGATAGTTACGTCAGCTTAACACCCTAAATCATAATATTAACAAAAAAACCTTTATCCACATGCCCCCAAACCGCTAAAATGTGACATACAGTTTTATCTGTTATCATTTTTATCACTTAAAAGGGTTTTCATGGAAAAGTTCTTCGAAAAAACAATGTATGCATCACGTTGGATCCTCGCCCCTATCTATTTTGGGCTTTCACTTACATTGCTTACGTTAACAATTAAATTCTTCCAAGAACTATTTCATATTTTACCTAATATCCTCGCCATTCCAGAAGCTGACCTCATCCTCACGTTATTATCATTGATTGATATGGCATTAGTCGGTGGCTTATTAGTCATGGTCATGTTTTCAGGTTACGAAAACTTTGTTTCTCAACTTAGTATCCCTGATAGTAGTGATAAACTAGGTTGGATTGGCAAAATGGATGCAACTTCATTAAAAAATAAAGTTGCGGCTTCGATTGTTGCCATTTCCTCGATTCATCTACTAAAAATCTTTATGAACCTACAAAATATAGAAAATACCAAATTGATGTGGTACGTCATTATCCACCTCACCTTTGTTCTTTCAGCTTTTGTTATGGGTTATTTAGACAAAATGACCAAAAAAGAAGCCTATTAATACGGTGCTATTTTACTCTTAATATTTAGAAAATCAGACTCATCTTCCAATTTTAAAGCGCCTATTTATCATTCAGTTCAAATAGGTGCTTTACCTAAAAATAGCCTCACCTTTACAACCAAACACTTAGTAACCTGTGCTACCATCCCGTTAATTAAAACAAACAGTAATGACAAGACAGGTAAATCTCATGAGCGAACATTTTGTCGGAAAATATGAAGCTGAAATTAAATTCAAACTACCTGATCCTCAAGCATTTTTACAAAAAATAATTAACGATAAAGCTCAGGTTTTTACCTCAGATAATATAGAAACAGACTATTTTTTCGACAATGAAAATACATCACTTGCCGATAAAAATATCAGTATGTCAGTCAGAGAAATGACCCCATCGGGGATCAAATTATGGATTGTTAAGGGTCCTAGTGCTACTGAATGTAAAGCCATTAATATAGATGACTGCCAACATGTCAAAAATATGCTGCAAACATTAGGTTACCAATGCAATTTAACTTTAACGAAAATACGCAGTATTTATTTTCTCAACGACGTTCATATCACAATAGACAATCTTGCTGATTTCGGTTGGTTCGCTGAGTTCGCAATTATGACCGATAACATAATGCGACTTAATGAGTTTAATCAACGCCTTATGACTCTAGCAATCCATTATGGGTTTACGGAAGAATTAATTGAGAAACGAAGCTATAAGCAGTTATTTTTAGAGAAAATAAGCAAAGGGATCACAACTAAATAGATTGGGCTAGTTACCGAATGAATAGCTCACTCAAAATAACTAACCCAATAGGATAGAGCAGAAAAATTATTGTTCACTACGATTAATAGCGACTATTGCCCACTTAGAATACGCGCAGGATCTAACTTACTTGCTCTGCGAGCAGGATACCAACTCGCTAATAAACTCAGGACAATCGTTGTTATTAGCACATAAATAACATCCATAAAGTGCAACTCTGATGGTAAGAAATCAATAAAATATACATCACCAGATAAAATAGGATGCCCAATCAATAATTCTAATCCTTTGATCATCGTGGTTAAATTAAGCGAAATAAGCACGCCAAATATCACGCCAATTAAGGAACCAATTAGTCCACTTAATAAGCCATACCATAAGAAAATAGCGCGAATTTGTCGGTCTTTGGCTCCTAAAGTACGAAATACTGCGATATCACTGCTTTTATCTTTAACCGCCATCACTAACGTCGAAACGATATTAAAGCATGCTACGCCAATAACTAAAATCATCGCTAGATACATGATACTTCGTACCATTTGAATATCGTTGTACATATAGCCATAGTCACCAATCCAACTTTTAACCATGACATGATGCATTGTCCTTAACCCTGCATCATAGACAACTTTATCAGCGATAAATGGGTCATCCGCTTTAATTTCAAATCCACTAATTCCATTGTCATAACCAAGATATTCTTGAGCATCCGCAAGAGGAATTAGGGCCAACTGGTGGTCAAGTAATCCACTCAAACGAAAAATACCAGATACCTGAACTCGAATGCGTTTTGGCTGCTGAATTTTTAAGCTAGTATCCGTATTTGGGATCATGATAGTCACCCAATCACCTACTTTTACATTCAGTGAATTAGCAACCCCTTGGCCTAAAATAATCGATTGTTTACCTGCTTCAAAATGCTGCCATGCATCATTAAGAATGAATTGAGGTAAAGCGCTAACTTCCGATTGGCTTTCTTTTGAAACACCCATCACTTGAATCGCTTTTAGATTTGCACCACGCTCAAGTAAACCGGTAAAATTCACATAGGGGCTAACGCCCTGTACGCCTGGCGTTTTACGAATAATATCCTCAGTGAATTTCCAATCATTATAAGGCGGTTTAACAGCATAGATTTGTCCATGGGGTACCACTGAAAGCACACGATTATTTAGCTCGCGCTCAAAACCATTCATGGCACTTAAACCAATAATCAATACCGCAACACCCAATACGATGCCAAGCGTTGACACAATAGAAACCAAAGACACCATGCCTGTTCGGCGGCGTCCTCGACTAAAGCGTAATGCCGCTAATAGCGTCAGAGGCATTTTAAGCATCAGTTAGCCCCCAAGCTCAAGCTGAGTTCCTGCTGTAAATGTCCATCACGCATTTCTAATTGACGTGATAAACGATGCGCAAGTTTCATATCATGAGTAACAACTAAAAATGCAGTTCGTTGCTTACGATTAAGCTCACCTAGCAATTCAAAAATTGCATCTGCATTACGTAAGTCCAGATTCCCTGTCGGTTCATCAGCGAGTACCAAAGCAGGGTCATTCACTAATGCTCGCGCTATTGCCACTCGTTGGCGTTCACCACCAGAAAGTTCTGATGGACGATGCCCCGCACGGTGAGCCAACCCTACGGCCGTAAGCATTTCTGTCGCTTTAGCAAAAGCTTGTGTTTTCGATACACCACCAATTAATAAGGGCATC
Organism: Providencia sp.; assembly: GCF_052096715.1. Classification (NCBI taxonomy): domain Bacteria; kingdom Pseudomonadati; phylum Pseudomonadota; class Gammaproteobacteria; order Enterobacterales; family Morganellaceae; genus Providencia; species Providencia sp. The sequence goes on along the minus strand of NZ_JBQDNB010000016.1, from coordinate 43,139 downwards.
GCAACATTTTCTAAGGCGGTGAAATCAGGTAATAAATGATGAAATTGATAAATAAAACCTAATTCTTTATTACGGATTTCAGCTCTTGAATCAGAAGACAACTGGTTAATGTGTTGCCCTTTAAAAATAACATTACCTTGAGAAGGCGTATCTAGCCCACCTAATAGGTGTAATAATGTACTTTTGCCAGAGCCTGAGCTGCCGACAATTGCCATCATTTCTCCCTCATTCATTGAAAAATTAACGTTTTTCAACACTTCTGTCGTCATTGGCCCTTCTTGATAAACCTTACTTAAATTTTCACAGACAAGAAGTGGTTGATTATTCATAACGTAAAGCCTCAGCAGGTTGCACCGCTGCCGCACGCCAAGAAGGGTATAGCGTAGCAAGCAACGAAATAAACATAGCGGAAAGTGCAATAATTAAAATACCGGGGTAATCAAGTACAATGGGTAATGCCACCCCTTTAGGTAACAAACCAATTAACGGCATCAATACATTCAATTGGCTCGAAAGCAATATACCCAAGAACGTGCCGATTAAAGTACCAATAATACCGGCCCCTGCACCTTGGATCATGAATATCGCCAATATACGACCACGCTTTAATCCTAATGTTTTAAGGATCGCCACCTCTCCTTGCTTTTCCATAACAAGCAGAGAAAGTGATGTAATGATATTAAATGCTGCAACCGCAATAATCAGGCTGAGCAATAACCCCATCATATTTTTTTCCATTTTAACAGCTTGAAAAAACTCACCTTTGCGTTCACGCCAATCCGTCCAGACAAGCCCGTCAGGTAAAATTTGCTTACTCAAAATATCTACTTTGAGAGGCTCATCCAAAAATAATCGCCACCCTGTCACATGGCCAATAGGGTAACGTAAAATTCTAGCGGCATCTGACTGCGCAACAATTAATTCGCTCGTATCAGCTTCACCATTAGTTTGAAAAATACCCGCGACGGTAAATAGTCGCTGACTCGGAATGCGCCCCATCGGTGTTAATTGGCTCACTCCAGGTATGATTAAACGCACATCATCGCCACGCTTAAGCCCTAAGGTTTCCGCTAATCGACTCCCTAAAAAAACATTGTAACTTCCCTCGACAAGTTCTTTACGGTCGCCGCTAATCAGCTTGTCCAATAACGGAGATGGCTCGTTAACATTAACCCCTGTCATCATACCGACACCAACGTTGGTACGGCTTTGTAAGACCACATCCGATTGCACTGTAGGAGTAATGTAGTTCACCCCCTGCAAGTGCTGTAGGTCAGAAAGAGGATGTGCTTTTGGGTCAATATTTCCAGTTGCTGATGTCAATATAGCCTGCGGCATGTATGCAAGTATGCTATCTTGTAGCGATCGCTCGAAGCCGTTCATTACTGAAGTTACTGTAATTAATGCCGTAACCCCAAGTGTGATACCTATTGCCGATAAACTGGAAACAAAACGACCAAATTTATCAGCAGCTCGTCCGCGCATATAGCGCAGACCTATGAATATTGAGACAGATTGGTGCATGAAATCTTTGATGCCCCTGTTGCCAAAGCGAAGTGTTCAGCGATAATAAAGGGTACGATAGATGAATGGAACCACCCAACCCTGCTTTTGTGGTTTTTTTTATTATTGATATACCTATTTGCGTTACTTTCAGACAAATCATGGAGTAAAGCGGACTAATTTATTGATAATTTTTTATCGATAACTGAACTGCAAGTTTAGCTAGTCGCTTAATTTTTTAACTAATAGCTGTGAGAAGCCGAATATTTTTATGTCGTTAAAAACTCGTTATGAACTGCCTAGCCGTAGTGGCGATGTTCGCCATTTAGGATGCCTAATAGGTGCAGCTGGTGCCCTTGAATGTGCACAGATGATGGAACGTCATCAAGGCCCTGTCGTTATTGTCACTCGCGATATGCAAAATGCATTACGCTTGAGAGATGAAATGCAACAGTTTTCTCATCATCCAATCGAAACACTCTCGGATTGGGAAACCTTGCCTTACGATAATTTTTCGCCTCATCAAGAAATTATCTCTCATCGCTTATCGACACTTTATCATTTGCCAACAATGCAAAAAGGCGCATTAATCTTACCGGTTAATACCTTAATGCAGAAAGTGTGTCCATCGAGTTTTTTAACCAGTCATGCACTCGTAATGGCAAAAGGCGATAAACTTTCGCGCGAAAACTTGACAATAGAGCTCGATAAAGCAGGCTATCGCCATGTCGAACAAGTTTTAGAACATGGTGAATACGCCATAAGAGGCGCTTTACTCGATTTATTCCCGATGGGAAGTTCATTACCATTTCGTCTTGATTTCTTTGATGACGAAATTGATAGTTTACGTACTTTTGATGTGGATTCTCAACGAACCCTTGACGAAGTGACGAGCATTAATTTATTACCGGCTCATGAATTCCCTACAGACAAAGAGGCAATTGAACGCTTTCGTAGTCAATGGCGCGAACGCTTTGAAGTTCGTCGAGATCCTGAACATATTTATCAACAAGTCAGTAAAAACACACTACCAACAGGCATTGAATATTGGCAACCGCTCTTTTTCCCCGAGCCACTAAGTTCGCTTTTTGATTATTTTCCCGATAACACCTTATTTGTCTCACAAAGTTTGCAAGAAGCCGCAGAACGTTTTCAATCTGATACCCAACAGCGTTTTGAAAGTCGTAGCGTTGACCCGATGCGTCCGTTGCTACCACCCGCAGATTTATGGTTGACCGTTGAACAACTTAATCAATCATTAAAAAAATGGCCTCGAGTTCAACTATCAGCAGAAAAACTAGCAGATAAAGCCGCCAATACTAATTTAGATTATCTACCATTGCCGGATATCAGTACCCAAGGGCAAAGTAAAACCCCGTTAGAGAAACTGCGCCAATTTATAGAACAATTTGATGGTACTGTTGTTTTTTCAGTAGAAAGCGAAGGCCGCCGTGAAACTGTTACAGAATTATTAGCACGCTTGAAAATTCGCCCTGAAATTATTGATGACTATACGCATCAAACCACGAGCCGTTTTGCAATAACGCTAGGTGCAGCAGAGCATGGATTTATTCAATCTAGCCTACACAGGGCACTGATTTGTGAAAGTGATTTGCTCGGCGAGCGAGTTGTTCGCCGTCGTGCTGATAACCGCCGCACCATTAATACAGACACATTAATCCGTAATCTTGCTGAATTGCGCCCAGGGCAACCTGTTGTTCATATTGAGCATGGTGTAGGCCGCTATCAAGGGTTAACCACACTTGAAGCTGGCGGTATAACAGCCGAATACCTCATACTGACTTATGCAGGCTCAGATAAACTGTATGTTCCCGTATCATCATTACATTTAATTAGCCGCTACTCAGGCGGAGCGGATGAAAATGCCCCATTACATAAATTGGGGAGCGATAGTTGGGGCAAAGCGCGCCAAAAAGCCGCTGAAAAAGTACGCGATGTAGCCGCTGAGTTGCTGGATATTTATGCTCAGCGTGCAGCAAAAGCTGGATTTGCTTTCAAACATGACAAACAGCAATATCAAGAGTTTTGCCAAGGTTTTCCTTTTGAAACAACGCCTGACCAAGAAATGGCAATCAATGCTGTTTTAAGTGATATGTGCCAACCTTTAGCCATGGATAGATTAGTTTGTGGTGATGTCGGCTTTGGTAAAACTGAAGTTGCTATGCGAGCAGCATTTCTTGCGATCAACAATAATAAACAAGTTGCTGTATTAGTGCCGACTACCCTACTTGCTCAGCAACATTTTGATAATTTCAGAGATAGATTTGCAAATTGGCCGGTTAAGATTGAAATGCTGTCGCGCTTCAAAACAGCAAAAGAACAACAACAAATTATTGCTGAAACCGCTGAAGGTAAAGTTGATATCTTAATTGGTACTCACAAACTGCTTCAGCCAGATATCATCTGGAAAGATTTAGGTCTGTTGGTCGTGGATGAAGAACATCGTTTTGGTGTCCGTCATAAAGAACGCATTAAGGCCATGCGAGCAGACGTCGATATTTTAACCCTAACAGCCACGCCAATTCCCCGTACACTAAATATGGCAATGAGTGGTATGCGTGATTTATCTATCATTGCAACACCACCAGCGCGTCGTTTAGCGGTTAAAACCTTTGTTCGCCAATATGACGACTTAATCGTACGTGAGGCAATATTACGTGAAACCTTGCGCGGCGGGCAGGTCTACTATTTATATAACGACGTAGAAAATATAGAGAAAACGAAAGAGCGTCTTGAGAAATTAGTCCCTGAAGCCCGCTTTGTTGTGGGCCATGGACAAATGCGAGAGCGTGAATTAGAACGGGTAATGACCGATTTTCACCATCAACGTTTTAATGTCCTTATTTGTACCACTATCATTGAAACGGGCATCGACATCCCAACAGCCAATACAATTGTGATTGAACGTTCAGATCGTTTCGGTTTAGCACAATTACACCAGCTACGAGGTCGTGTTGGTCGCTCCCATCATCAAGCTTATGCTTATTTACTGACGCCACACCCGAAAGCGATGGCGGCTGATGCCCATAAACGCCTTGAGGCTATTTCGTCATTAGAAGATCTAGGCGCAGGTTTTGCACTTGCAACCCATGACTTAGAAATTCGAGGAGCAGGTGAATTACTGGGTGATGACCAAAGCGGACAAATGACAACCATAGGCTTTACGCTATATATGGAATTACTAGAAAGCGCCGTAGATGCATTGAAAGAAGGTCGTGAACCTTCCCTTGAAGATTTAACGAATCAACAAACAGAAGTTGAATTAAGAATGCCAGTCTTGTTGCCTGATGATTACATTCATGATGTAAATATCAGACTTTCTTTCTATAAACGCATTGCTAGCGCCAAAGACTCACTCGAGCTGAATGAGTTACGTACTGAACTAATTGACCGTTTTGGTAAAATACCAGATGCAGGTAAATTCTTGCTCGCTAACGCTGCGATACGACTACAAGCACAAGCTCTTGGTGTGAAACGAATTGAAGCCCATGAAAAAGGTGGATTTATTGAGTTTGGTGAGAAAAATAAAGTCGACCCAAGCTTTTTAATCAGCTTATTACAAGGACAACCACAAACCTATCGTTTAGATGGCCCTGTACGATTGAAATTCTTCAATGACCTGAGTGATCGGGTCGGTAGAATCGAATTTATTAAGCAGCTACTGACAGATTTTGAAGAGCATCAATTATCATAGATAACAAGAAAGGCTATCAGAAATAAACCTTGATAGTCTTTTTTATCACTTCAATTGGTATGATTCAAAAATAAGCTATTACTCGAAAAAACCATAGGTATTTTTGCTGGGTTTTAATTCCAAAATGGAGGAAGGGTCATTATTCGTCAGTAATTCGTTTTGCTTGATACAGTAAAAAGGGGCTAAATCCTTAACGTCACTTCGTAATGTCTCACAGACAGCACTATTAGACACCGTTAAATTTAAGCGGCCATCTTCATTCAATGGAATAAATAAGCCGGGGTCATAAGCTGTTCTAACCTTACCGACTGTATCCCCTATCCGATATACCACATCATATCCGACGATAACCAGTTCCATTTTTTTAGTAATCACACAAGTTCGTTGATGACTATCTGAAAAGAAAGGAAATGATTTATCTTGTAGTGCTTCAATCATAAACACTATTTTGCATTCATTTTGCGCAGGATGAAAACGGGAAAGTGATTCTTGACTAAAAGTACCTGGCACCCCAGTTACTGCACAATTTTCATATTCAATAATACGATTTGATTTAATAGGTTCTGTAGATAATACCGTTGCTAATTTAGCTTCTGGAGAGCGAGAAAATGAAGTTATTAGGAATGCTATAATTAAGATTACAGTAAGGCAAACTACTGATGTTGTTAACAACTTAAATCTAAGCTTCATAGAATGCCCTTATAAAAAAACAGAATGAATCTATTGTAGCAATTAATCAGGATAATTCGATAATTACCTACAGTAAATAAGGTTTTTTAGAATAATCCTAATTTTCAAAATATTATTTTAATAATATTTTGAAACAATTATAAACATTAAGTCACTCTAATAGCATACACCCAAAATGAGTCGAGATTTAATGTTATCTTCTATCCAAAATAACAATATTACACCAATGATATCACAGGATAAAATCAATATTAATCATGAGGTTAAAAAATCACGCACAAAATACATACAAAATAAACTTCAATTTAGACAATCTAACCTTGACTAACACTTAGCCAAAAAACTTTTTTATAAAATTTTTCAAATAGTCATTAATTATATTCCGTATTTATTTAATATAAGGTCATAATATTTTTTAAATAATTAATGTGCTTTCTATCATAAAAACAATTAAATAATTATTTAATTCGTAACAATTAAAATTTATTTAATTAAACTTTACTTATAAAATCAATTATATTTAACAACAAAATACATAAATCTCAACTATCTCTAAATACAGATTCGCTTAAATACATAACAGAAGAAATAATAACTATTGTAATTAGTTTCGGGCAGTAATGAGTGGTCAAGCAGTAAGATCTCATCATAGCAATAAATTCACCCTAATATAATAAGGTGAATTTTTATTGCCAATAAATACCTAACCGCTATTTTTAAAGATTGAATTAATGAAGTTTTAATTTAGGTCGAATAATACGGTTAATACTTCCTACTAGCATCATTAATCCTGTTTTCACATAACCATGAAGCGCTATTTGATGCATTCGATATAGCGAAATGTAGACAAATCGAGCAATACGCCCTTCAACCATCATGTCTCCACGCATCAGATTACCCATCAAACTACCCACGGTACTAAAACGCGACAACGAAACCAAAGAACCGTGATCTTTGTAGATATAATCTTTAAGCGGTTTTTGTTTCATAATCGCAATAATATTATCATAGCAACGACTTGCCATTTGATGGGCAGACTGTGCTCTTGGCGGGACAAATCCACCTTCGGGCTTAGCGCAAGAGGCACAATCACCAATAGCAAAAATAGAATCATCGAGAGTTGTTTGTAACGTCGGTTTGACTACTAATTGATTAATACGATTAGTTTCAAGCCCCGCAATATCTTTCATAAAGTCTGGTGCTTTAATTCCAGCAGCCCAAACCATAAGGTCTGCATGAATTTTGCCATCATCTTTAGTGTTAAGACCTTCTTTATCGGCACTTATTACCATCGTTTTAGTCAATACATTGACACCGAGCTTGTTCAGCTCTTGATGTGCAGCTCCCGAAATTCGAGGAGGTAAAGCAGGTAGAATTCGTTCCCCCGCTTCAACCAAAGTGACGTTTAATGCATCAGTATCTAAACCTTTGAAACCATAACTCGTCAATTGTTCAACAGCATTATAGAGCTCAGCCGATAACTCAACACCCGTTGCACCCGCGCCAACAATCGCAATATTAACTTTTTCTTCAGCATTACCACGAACCGAGTAACGAAGAAATAAATTAAGCATTTCATCATGAAAACGATGCGCTTGGTTCGGGCTATCTAAGAAAATACAATTTTCTTTCACCCCAGGTGTACCGAAATCATTTGAGGTACTGCCGAGCGCTATCACCAAAAAATCATAATGTAATTCACGCAATGGCACTAATAACTCGCCATTTTTATCGCGCAATTCACCTAAAATCACTTTTTTATTTTCACGGTCAATATTTGTTAACGAACCCAATTGGAAATGAAATGCATTATGGCGTGCATGGGCAAGATAGCTAATAGCATCTACACCATCATCTAATGAACCCGTAGCGACTTCATGTAATAGCGGCTTCCATAAATGGCTTGGATTACGGTCAACTAAAGTGATCTCGGCACGTTTTTTGCGGCCCAATTTGCGTCCTAAGCGAGTTGCCAGCTCTAAACCACCAGCACCACCACCTATAACGACAATCTTAGGTTGAGATAAGGTCATAATTTCCTCAATACAAAATATATTAATGTTATTAAAGATTTCTCATCATAAACATCTTTAATAACAATAATTAACCACTATTAACTCGAATAAAATAAAGAATATCACGACTGGCGCATTGGTCATACCAAATATTGATCAATATCAATTTAGTTGATTATTATGACAACGATCACAATCGTCAAATCATTTTTTGAAAAAAAGGAATCCAGATAGCGCTGACCATGCTGATATTAATCAATTTATGATAATCCGTCCAAGCTATTTGATAATACGAATCATTAATATTTTGCATGTCAAAATAAATTAGCCATAACGTAATCATTTATATTGTGATATTTGGATTAAAATTGAGGAAGTTATGATGAAATAGTCAAAAAAATGAGAAGGAATTATAGCGATAAAAAACCCTGAAAATAGTCATTTACTTTCAGGGTTTGTTCAATGTTAAATCATAGCGTCATCCAACGCTGATAGGTAAACTCACCTTATTTAACTTTTTTGATACGTGTATCCGTTGGTAATGCAATTGGTGAATTATCTTTGAAGTATTGCATCAATGCTTCATTGTCAGGTAAACCATAAACACGGTCTTTACCTTCTTTGAATGCAGAGAAACGGCTTCCACCTGTTGCCAAGAATTCATTGGCAGCAACACGATAACTCTTATTCATATCAATTGGCTTACCGTTAAGCTTCATTGAGCCTGGAATGACTTTATCGCCAACTGCACGACTATCGTCCCACTCATAATAGAAACCTTTGGAAACTGGCATAATTTGTGGACGAGCACGATCCCATTGCTGTTCTAGTGCAAGCTTAATTTGAGCGCCAGTTAATGACTGAGTCACAATCACATTTGAGAAAGGCTGCACAGTGAAGATATCACCATAAGTTAACTCGCCTGCTTTCAAATCAGCACGGATACCACCACTATTCATAAAGGCAATTTGTGCACCGCCAGCTTCTTTTGAAGAGGCTGAATACAATTGTCCGTCTGCAATAATTTTACCGAGTGTTGAATCACCCGCTGGCGATAGTTTTTTATCCGCTGAGCCATTTAATGTTCCCATCACTTGTTGGGCGATAGGTAAAGAAATACGCTCATACTTTTGCACAAACGTGGTTAACTCAGGATTTTTCTCATAACGCTTAGTTTCAACTGGGATATTTTTAGCGTCAATGCTAACAATATCTTTCGTTTTTCTATCAATTTCGATATTCAGTTGAGAAATCAATGTCCCGTTAGATTGTGCAGAAATTACTGTTTTACCATTAATTTCACAATTATAAGCTTGATGTGTATGTCCACTAACAACAAAATCCACAGCACCATCTAATTGCTTCACGATATCCACGATTGGACCTTGGATATTATCACAACGGTTTATATCTTTTTTCTTGGTATCAATTTGTTGAGTCGCACCTTCATGGATCAACACACCAATACTATTAATACCTTGTGCTTTTAACAATTGCACTTGCTTATTAATAGTTTCAACTTCATTTTTGAACTCTAAACCCGCAGTTCCGCTTGGTGTAACAATCGCAGGCGTACCTTCAAGTGTTAGACCAATGAATGCAACGGGGACACCGTCAAACTCTTTGATAAAGTAAGCAGGAAATAGCGTATTTCCCGTTTCTTTCACGATAACGTTAGCTGCTAAATAATTGAAATCAGCCCCTGCAAATGAGTCTTTACCGACACAACCCGCAGTTGGATGACAACCACCATTTTGTTTTCTTAAAAGCTCTTCTTTACCTTTATCGAACTCATGATTACCAACGGCACTGGTTTCCATGCCGATTGCACTTAAAGCTTCAATCGTAGGCTCATCATAAAACATGGATGAAAGTAGCGGACTCGCTCCCACTAAGTCCCCAGCACCCACCACGATCGTTTTGTTATTTTCAGCTCTTAATTGATTGATAAGGGTCGCGATAGACTCAATACCACCTAATTCACCATCACCTGGCGCTTGAAGTGCACCATGGAAGTCATTGATACCAATAACTTGAACTTTCAAATTATCATTAGTCGTTTTAGGTGCGCAACCAGCCATTAATGCACCAGCAACAAGCACTGTGAGTAACCCAATTTTATGTTTCATTTATTATTACCTTTTATAAACATCTACTTTCTAGAACATTTTGAAACGATATGTGGTTGTCATAGAGCCCGATAATGAATGCGCGCGCTGTGAATGGCCATTATATAATTTCGGTGTAGAATAATCAGATTCTTGCTCATGGTGCCAACCATAACCACCGCTTAAAGAAATTGATAAGTTCTTCATTGGTGTCCAATAACTAAACAAACCTGCTTGGCCTTGTCTTAATTTTTCGCCTTCATAAGAGAATTCACTATAGTTAGAACGAACACCCACTGAGAGATCTGGATTAATTTGATATTCAGCAGAAAGTCCTAACATTGTTTCGCCATCACGAACATAGTCGATATCTGAGTATGCTGGTGAATTAAAACGACCTCGCGTATTACCGATTGGATTACGTGCAAATTGACCCACGCCATTGGTTTTTTTCGCCGTGGTATGTGTTAAGCCTGCACCCAAAGTCCAAGGCGTTTCTGGCACTTTCCACTCTACAGTACCCGCGTAGTGCCATGCTCTCTTATCAAAATTGCGTTTTGTATTTTTTTCAGTAGTACGTTTTCCGTCACTGCCATACTCATGATTATAAATTTGAGAAGCCAGTGTAACGTCCGATGTTAGCTTATATTTAGCCTCGAGACCTTGTTGACGGAATACATCATCTGCTTGACCATAGAAATAATAAACTTTCAGCGGTTTTGTTTCATAATTGATGCCACCCGTAATTACGTGATCAAGGACATGGCGTTTACCATTACCGTCATCAAAATACATTTTATCAATATTAGGGCTATCACGACGCATTACTTTACTGTCGAGATACATCAAGTCTAAATTCCAATCACCGAGTGCAGTATTGGTGTAATAACCGCTATAGGTATTAAGAGAAAGACGTTGGGAGTTAGTAAAAATACCCTTGTTTTTCAGTGTAAACCAACCTGCTTTACCATTTATTTTAACAGGTTCAAAATCAAGTTTTACTTTAGCGTAGCGTTGACCAATTTTGTTATAGCCTTTAGCTTCACCATCATCGTTATACAAAATTGCACGAGAGGCGAAGTCTTTACTTGCCGCAAGTTTAATACCACCGTAGTACGAAGCATCAAACCCGATAACATCAGCGAAATAACCTGATTTATAATCAAGTTGTAAGTTTTGACCCCAAGCCTGTGCGACTTGTTTTTTATACCGTTGTTCTTCTTTGTCAAAACGATTTTCTGTTTTTAAATACTTCCACATATTACGTGTAGAAATCTCAAGTTCAGAATCAGCAACAAACGAATTTTCCTTGATTGTATCTTCCCAGTTACTCGCATTCGCTGCAGTAACGGCTAAATAACAAGGAGAAAGCATTAGTAAAACAAAATTTTTAACTTTCATTATGAATAAACCTAGTTAATGATTATTTGAATTAATTTTATGTTTGCCCATGTTGCCATGGGCAATAAAACACCATCTTTATATTTAGCTTAAAATAACTTCACTGACTTTTAATAAACATCACTTCCATTTCAAACACTAAAATCTTATTTTTCTACGCAAAAGAATTAAACACTAATATCAACTTACTTATCTCTTTAATTATTATCTTAATAACTATTTAAAAATAGACAAAACGAGTACGATGAGGCGTAATCCTCATACATTTAGTTATATTTAACTTAAACAGTTCAGCGTTTTTTTTGTTTTTTATCTCTCGTCGAGTAAATCTTCATTAGCTTCGAATTGTAATAATTTCGTCATAATCTGAATGCTATCGTAATTTACCGTCAATTAAAACGATCACTGTCACAACCTGTTACATCACTTGCATTTTATCTATGATTCAATGTGATTTACATCACATTGCGCTGTTGTATTCACTTTAATATCCACTGAACGATTAAAATTAAAAATCGCTATTTAGGTACATTTCAAATTTATCCAAACAATTTAAATGCAGATATATGTAATTACCTTCTACATATCGGTAAAGCAACCGATTACTTAATAGTAAAGATTGAAATATTAGATTTTGGATACATTGCAATCTATTTCTATATAACATTATTAATAAATATCTTTTTATATTACTTAACTTTTTTTATTATTTTCATTTCAGTTAAATAATATTAACAATTTGAAATCACACTAATTAGATGTAAATTCCATCAGTACTATTTTTAGTTTTATATGACAAGTTAACTAATAACTGCCAACTCTTAATGGACTATTTACCTAAAAAAATAAAAATAAAAAGAGATTAAAACTATATGAAGCTAAAAAACAATCAATATTTTTCCGATGCACAATAATGGTATTGATTAGAAATAATACTATTGGGGTATCGACTGCGTTCACTAACCTCATGTGAAATTTTGGACGATAGAGTAACAATAATTAATGTAATGGAAGATGTTTTAATCAGGGGGGAATCGAAAATTTATCCATCTGACATGGATCATCAAAGAATCAGCATGGTAAGGAATCGGAGGTTGTTACATATTTTGATGTATATCAGCTAGATATAATTTCTAGCTGATATCGATAAATTAGAAATTCAATAAAACTACTGACGATGCTCTTGCCATTTTTGGTGCAAATTGACCAATTGACGATGACCATCTTTCCAACGCTCTACACTTTGCAACTCTTTCAAACTGTATTGGCGACCACTATGATATAACTTAGAAGCTTGGCTATTTTGTTGTTTTGGTAAATTATCCAAAACACTCACAGCACCTTCAGGGTTATTACAAACAAGAACCATATCACAACCCGCATTTAAAGAAGCGCTAGCTCTTTCAGGGTAACTTCCCATAATAGCCGCGCCTTCCATAGAGAGGTCATCAGAAAAAATAACCCCGTTAAAGCCAAGTTGCTCACGAAGCACTGATTTCAACCAAAATGGTGAACCACTTGCAGGACGTTCATCTACCTGAGTGTATATAACATGAGCTGGCATAATGGCATCTAATAAATCTCTCTGGATAAAATCTTTAAAAATCGACATATCCTTACCACGAATGGTTTCTAATGAACGCTCATCACGAGGCGTTTCTTTATGTGAATCAGCTTTTACAGCACCATGCCCAGGGAAATGTTTACCTGTGGTCTTCATTCCAGCACTGTGCATACCTTTAATGAAACGCTCAGCCATCACCATTGCAATCTCAGGATTATCATGAAATGAACGTTCTCCAATCGCAATACTTTGATGACCTAAATCTAAAACGGGCGCAAAGCTGATATCAATATCCATCGCTATCATTTCGGATGCCATTAACCACCCTGCTTCTTGAGCAAGTTTTGCACCATCCATTTGGCTGTTTAGCTCAGCAAAAGCTTGTGCTGAAGGTAAGGCGGTAAAACCATCACGAAAACGCTGTACACGTCCACCTTCCTGATCGACAGCTATCAATAAGCGATGTCTTGATGCATCTCTGATTTGACGCACTAGTTCTCTTAATTGAGCGGCGTCATGAAAGTTACGGGTAAATAAAATCAAACCGCCAACTAAGGGGTGGGCTAATATTTCGCGCTCTTCATTGTCCAGCTCATATCCCTGAACATCCAGCATTATCGGACCCATAGCCTGCCTCGCTTATTAAACTATTCTACAAATGATTATCAACTCAGTTATCAGCGTTAACTATCAACCAAGTAAATTGAAATATTGCCTTAATGAATGTGATTGTAGCAAAAACTGCGGCTGATGACTTTCATTCCACTGCACTTCATACCACATTAACATCATATATTTTACCCATGGCGTCCATAAATGACAGTGCTTAGCTAGCCGTATTTTATCGCTATACGCACCACTGACATCACAGTAATGATGAAGAAAGAAATCTTGCTGATTTAAAGTAAGCTCATTGAATTGAAAATAAGTTTCTAATGAAAATGCGATATCCGTATTCGCCGCATATTCCCAGTCTAACAACATTATTTTCCCATCACTGTTACTGACAACATTTCCACTATGAATATCCATATGCGCCGGCGCAAGTTTTAATGTTTTCGGCATTTTCATCGTCAAAAATTGATGATGAATTTTTTTCCACCTTGGCGATAGGCGCTTTTTATCGATAAGAGCACCATAATGCGCAATTTCATTTCTCAATTGTAAGCGATAATTTAATAAAGGATGGCAATGCAACTGCGCAACAATGTTAGCGAGCTTTGCTTGAAATTCAGGAGAGACAAAGGTGGTATAGTGAGGGTTTTGCCCTACGCACCATGTTAATAATAACCAATGATTATTGCGGCCAATCAATTTCGGGGCATAAGGAAATTGTTCAAGTTGCTTTAAAATTTGTGCTTCTTTATCGCGATCAACATATAAAGATGACTGAGTTTGTCCATCGGCACGAGCAATAAGACTAATACGCTGATGGGCACACCGAGTTTGTAATAAATATGTGCCTCCAGACAAACCAGCTAAAGGCGTTATCTCCCAATTTTGCGTTAATACATGAGGAAAATAACGCATAAGCAAAGAGAATAACGCATTATTGTTATTCACTTTTTATTACTCAGCTGGTTACTGCTCGACTTTTCATTGTGCAGATTTTTACTACTCAATCGTGTGTTTACCCGTCCAAACAATTTCGCCTGTTTGCACTTCCATTAGCTGCATTTCAATATTGCGCTCTTTAGTTGAACCTGAAATAACACTGTAAATGACATAATCCGCTTGCACGTAACGCCCTAAACCAATCGCTTTACTGCGTGTCACAAGGCTATCATCTTGTGATAAACCCAATGTTTTACGTGCCGAACTCACAACACTTTGTGGCACAACCTTGAAGCGTTGCGTATTTTCAACCGCAGTGGTCATGGCACCGGTGACAACTTGTACAGGTAAAGAACCATTTGTATTATTTTTTACCGAATCAACCAACAACACTTTACCACTTTCAACACCTTCCGCTGATGCCATTTGTCCAACCAAAGGGGTAATCGATGCAGACCAATTCGTAGTTTGCTGTTTTGGTGGTGTAGGTACTTTATCTGTCGGTGGTGGCGGTGTCACTTGTGGCGGTTGTTCAGGCTCTACAGGTACGATTGGCGGTTGTTTAACCGGCTCTTGGGGAGGATAAGAGGGACAACCAGCTAATAATAACGTTGCAATTGCAACCCATAAAACGTGTTTCATGACTATTCTCCAGCCTTTGGTGGTAAGAATATATAAATACGGACATTGCGCGCTAAAGGTGAAAGACTCACGGCATTAACAGTCACCATCGAATTTCCTGGAATTTGTTGTGTTAAAACAGCGGATGTTTCAATTCTCAGCCCTTGCTCATCATACCAATACAAGCGATATAACACTGTCACAGCTTGTGGCTGTATATTGCTAATATTAATTGTGGCGGCTGTTTGATAATTTTCCACACTGATGATCGGATTTTCAGCAATGATACCTTCTGCTAAGACCGCAGATTCCATAATTATCCGCTGCTGCTCGTTAAATATGAGCCCATTTTTTTTGCCCCAAAGGCAACCACTCAATACCATTATCATGATACTGAGTGCAAAAAAACGCTTAGCCGTTATAGCAACATGTCCCACTGGGTTATCCATTATTTTGCAAGTAATGGGCCTAAATGGCGTCCGCCAACAAGGTGCATATGGATATGAAAAACTTCTTGGCCTGAATGTTCATTACAATTCATAATCAGGCGATAACCATTTTCAGCAATGCCTTCTTCTTTGGCAATTTTAGCTGCAACTGTAAATAAGCGACCGAGTGTTTGTTCATCATCAGCGGTAATATCATTAACGGTAGGGATAAGCTTGTTAGGAATAATCAAAACGTGAGTCGGTGCCTGCGGTGAAATATCACGAAATGCAGTAACCAGTTCATCTTGATAAACCACATCAGCAGGAATTTCACGTCGAATAATCTTACTGAAAATAGTTTCTTCTGCCATTTCATTTTCCTTAATAATTCAATAATGACTTATATTATGGTTAGTTAAAACCTAATCGCTGTTTTTACCCACATTCAAATGGAACAAGCGATTAAAATTCTCTGTGGTAATTTCAGCCATCTGCTCAACACTAATACCTTTAAGCACAGCCATATACTCCACAACATCACGAACATATGCAGGTTGATTCTCTTTACCACGATGGGGAACCGGTGCCAAATATGGCGAGTCAGTTTCCACTAAAATTCGATCAAGCGGGACAACACGTGCGGCTTCTCTTATTTGCTCAGCATTACGAAAAGTCACAATTCCCGAAAAAGAGATATACATTCCTAAATCAAGTAATTCTATCGCCGTATCTTTATCTTCAGTGAAACAATGTAAAACACCCCCACACTCAGTTACCTTTTCTTCTCGTAAAATCGATAAGGTATCTTCACGAGCTGCGCGAGTGTGCACAATAACAGGTTTGTTAACTTGACGCCCAATTCGAATGTGCTGACGAAAAGACGTTTGTTGCAACGCGGCATTTTCTTGCTGGTAATAATAATCAAGCCCCGTTTCGCCAAGGGCAACAACTTCACTGCCAGCCGCTAATTGCGCTAATCTTTCAAAATCATGGCCTTCATCTAAATTTAGTGGATGAATACCACAGGAAAACGCAATATTATCACGCATCCCAATAAGCTGTTTCATGCTTTCAAAGCCTTGCAACGTCGTGGCAACGGCTAACATGAAGTTGACATCACGCGCAGATGCCTTAGTAATAACATCATCAACGTTAGAGTGTATTTTTTCATAATCTAAGCAATCGAGATGACAATGTGAATCAACTACAAACATATTTTACTCTTTTCATAATGAGGGATTTGCAATCAATGCTTCCCATTGTAATAACTGATTAGTCAAAATCAATTCTTGATTAAGCGCAGAGACCGTCACTAATTGATGGCGACAATTTTGCCACTGCTCATAAGCATTAACTAGTTGTGAACGTGTCATCGAGGTCGATAACAATGAGACCCGTGATAATTGGTCTTGATTAATACAATATTGTACGGCATTTTGCTGCAATTTTAACGCATCCGATAATAGTCCTAATAACCAACTAATCAATTCAGGCCCATTATCGCTGTTTAAAATAGGTAGCAAACGTAATAAATCACGTTGTTGTAATGCAATCTCTAACTCGTCAAATAATGTACTACGTTTTTGCCAATGTTCTGGGCTAAGAAGTGCTAATGCCGCTATAGGTGAGCCTTGGCAAAGTTTCAACGCGGTTATCGCATTATTTGTATTCAAATTAGCAATTTGTTTTTGCAACCAATATAACGCGATTTGTTGTTCTGGCGCGGGTAAAAAATGTGTTAAACAGCGGCTTCTTAACGTTGCCAGTAGACTTTCTTTTTTCTCACAGCCTAGTAAGAAATAAGTTTCTTTGCCCGGCTCTTCTAGCGTTTTTAACAACGCATTTGCTGCTGCATCGGTTAATATCTCTGCATTAGGAATATAAACAACTCTAGCGCCGCCTTGTTGAGCATGACTGCTAAGTATTTCCGTGAGCTTCCTAACCGATTCAACACTAACCGTTTGCTTACCTTTTTCTGGCACTAAAACATGATAATCAGGATGTGTTCCTGCTAACATTAAGCGACAACTATGACATTCACCGCAACTTTTCAGTCCATCTTTCTTCTGACAAATTAACCAACGGCTAATACCATAGCAAAGAGCTTCAGCTCCATTTCCCGGAAATGCGTGCAATAATAAAGCATGATGCCCACGACCACTTTGATAAGTCGCTATTAATTGGCGATAGCTATCATTTAACCAAGGGTACCAGTTCATTACGTCATAACCTTATTTAGCTAACCATTGCTGAAGTGTACTACGAATATCTTTTTGAACTTGCTCGATATTTTGACTTGCATCAATGGTTAAAATGGACTCATCTTGAGCGGCAAGTTCGGTATAACGAGCACGAGTCCGTTCAAAAAAAGCTAACGACTCTTTCTCAATTCGATCAAGCTCACCTCGTGAACGTGCACGCTGTAAACCTAATGCAGGTGGAAGGTCAAGATAAAGCGTTAATGCAGGTTTGAAATCCCCTAGCACTAAATCACGCAAAGATTGCATAAGTTCGCGATCAATACATCTTCCGCCACCTTGATACGCTTGAGATGAAAGATCATGACGGTCACCAACAACCCACTTACCTGCGGCTAAAGCGGGTTTTATCACGGTATCAACTAACTGAACGCGCGCAGCATAAAGCATCAATAGCTCTGCTTTATCAGTCACTTTGTCACCTTCAATACCTTGTTTAACCAGTTCTCGTAGCTTTTCAGCTAACGGTGTACCACCAGGTTCACGTGTGAAAACGATATCTTGAATTCCGGCTTGGTTAAGGGTTTCAACAACCGTATTAATTGCAGTTGTTTTCCCTGCCCCTTCTAATCCTTCAATAACAATAAATTGGTTTTTCATTTTGTTTATCAATTTTTCTGTTCAATTTGTCGGTAAACTTTAACTGCACGGTTGTGGTCATTAAGGTTATGACTAAAAGTATGCCCACCCGTCCCATTTGCAACAAAATATAAGTAATCTGTTTTTGCTGGGTGCGCGGCCGCTTTTATTGATGCTAAACCCGGCATAGCAATTGGTGTCGGAGGTAGTCCATCTATCTTATACGTGTTATACGCTGAGTAGTTATCGAGATCGCTTCGGTAAATTTTACCACGGTACTTATCACCAAGCCCGTAAATAACGGTTGGGTCTGTTTGCAAACGCATGTTTTTCTTCAGTCGGTTAATAAATACAGAGGCTACCTGAGACCTTTCACTATCAATTCCGGTTTCTTTTTCAATGATTGAGGCCATTATCAGCATTTCATATGCATTTTTGTACGGCAAATCACGATCACGCCCAGCCCACTCTTCATCTAGGCTGTTTTTCATACGCTGATAAGCGCGTTTGAGGATATCGGTATCTGCTGTTCCCGCTGTATATGAATAAGTATCAGGATACAACCACCCCTCAAGTAAACCTTCGCCATCATAACCAATCATCGCGTATAATTCAGTTTGGGTTGCATCCTTAGCTTTATTTTCTAAATAAGGTGCATCACGTAAAATATTACTCCAATCTGAGAAACGATTTCCTTCAATAAAACGAATTGAAAACTGAGCTTCTTTACCACTCGCAATAAGCGCCAAAACTTGTTCAACATTCATTTCAGGTTGTAAACGATAAGTACCTGCTTTCATTTTTGCCAATTCAGGGCGTAGCTTTAATAACCACTGAAATTCATGTCCTTGCTCAATGATATTATCTTTAACAAGTAAATCTTCCAATGCAACACGACCCGTTCCCGCAGGTACTGTAAATATTTTTTCTTGCGTTAAATTGACTGTCACTTTTGCATAGTTAATAACCTGTCGATACTGCAAATAAGCAGCAATTCCACCGACTAATACGAGAACAAAGATAACAAGTGCTATTTTTTTGGCTAATTTCATGTTTTGACCACTTAAAAACTAGGTTTGCCGATATAGATCAGATTTGAAAGTATTAACTACATCTGACAACGCAAAAGCAGATATTCAAATAATTCTCGTGATTGGTATTCCAATACAGACTGTGACTCTTTCAAGGTAATTGTCGCCACCGGTAAAATTGGCATTAAACTATTACAAATAACAACCTCATTACATTGAGCCAATATCGCCGGAAACCGTTCGACTTCTTCCAAAGTGTACTGACTGCCAGAAAGAAGTGCCATTATCTTTTGTCTCATAAGCCCATTCACACCTGAATAAGATAATGCCGGGGTATAAACTCGATTTTTCACACGCCAAAAGAAATTAGCACTACAACACTCGACCATGATGCCATTGGTATCTAATACAATCGCTTCATCTACTTGCGCTTCATCGATTTCCTGTCGGATCAAAACTTGTTCTAAACGATTAAGATGCTTCATTCCTGCCAGCAAAGTATTTCGACTCAATGGAATTGAGCTAAGGATAAGTTGAGCACCTGTTTGCTGCAATAGCGGATAATGTTGAGGAAATTCTGAAATCGCAGTGATGACTGTGGGTTGGTTAAACCCTTTTGAACTATACCCCCGACCACCTACACCACGGCTAATAATCACTTTCACGACAAACTCATCATCAGTTTGTTCACGACATATCGCTTCTATATGTGCGGTAAGCGCCTGCCAATCCGGCTGTGGTAATTTTAATCGTCGGCTATCACTTATCAAACGACCAATATGATTTTTCAACATTTGTGCATGTTGATTAACCCCATGTATAGTCGTAAAGCAGCCATCCCCGAATGAAACAGCGCGATCAGCGACATCGATTTGATTACAAATTTGACCATTTACCCAGTATGACATTGATTATACTTATAATAAAAGCTGATAAATCAGACAGTAACATAATGGAGTTATCATAAACTAAAGCATGAAGTGCTGTAAAGGATAGGAAAAAGAAAAGCCCCAGACCCTAAGGTAATCTGGAGCTTTAATTTCAATATAGCCGATGCTTATTCTGCGTGATAACGACGGAATATCAACGAGCCATTTGTACCACCAAAACCAAATGAGTTACATAGCGCATATTCCATGTTCTCAACTTTCCTTGCTTTACCCGGTACAAGATCTAACTTGCAAGATTCATCTTGATTATCAAGGTTAATGGTCGGTGGAACGATTTGATCACACAACGACAAAATCGTAAAGATAGATTCAACAGCGCCCGCAGCACCTAAAAGATGCCCTGTCATTGACTTAGTTGAACTGACTAATACATCAGTACCTTCGCCAAATACAGAAATAACTGCTTGAGCCTCAGCTAAATCACCTGCTGGAGTCGATGTTCCATGAGCATTAATATAGCCGATATCACTTGCTTCGATACCCGCGTCTTGCAGCGCATTAATCATTGCACGAGCAGCCCCTTCACCATTTTCAGGTGGTGAAGTCATATGGTAAGCATCGCTGCTCATACCAAAGCCTGCAACCTCTGCATAGATTTTTGCACCACGCGCTTTTGCATGTTCATATTCTTCAAGTACGATGATACCCGCACCATCACCAAGAACAAAACCATCACGGTCTTTATCCCAAGGACGGCTAGCCGCTTGTGGGTTATCATTACGTGTTGATAATGCTCTAGCTGCGCCAAAGCCAGCAACACCTAGCGGGGTTGTCGCTTTTTCTGCGCCACCTGCCAACATTATGTCTGCGTCACCATAAGCTATCATACGTGCTGCATGCCCAATATTATGCACACCCGATGTACAAGCAGTGGCGATAGAAATACTTGGACCACGCAAACCGTACATGATGCTTAAATGACCTGCAACCATGTTGATAATTGTTGAAGGCACGAAGAATGGGCTTACTTTTCGAGGACCACCGTGTTGAATAGACTCACAGTTATCTTGAATTAAACCTAACCCTCCAATACCAGAACCAATCGCTGCACCGAAACGTGTAGCATTGGCTTCTGTTACTTCCAATCCCGCATCTTTAACAGCTTGATAGCCTGCTGCAATGCCATATTGAATAAATGGGTCCATCTTCTTCGCATCTTTGCGAGAGATGTCATAATCTTCGTAATTGAAATCTTTTACTAAGCCTGCAAATTTAGTTGCGTGGTTAGTAGTATCAAAATGCTCGATAAGGCTGATACCACTCTGTCCGCCACAAACAGCTTTCCATGATGATTCAACTGTGTTGCCGACAGGGGATAACATGCCTAGTCCGGTTATGACTACACGACGCTTAGACACGCGCATCCTCCTAAGAGGGAAAAGTGACAAAGGGAACATAGGCGATCGAGTGATCGCCTAGATAAGTTTAGTACAATTATTTAGATGCGTTCTCGACGTAGTCAATCGCAGCCTGTACTGTTGTGATCTTTTCAGCTTCTTCGTCAGGGATTTCGCAATCGAACTCTTCTTCTAGAGCCATTACTAGCTCAACTGTGTCAAGAGAATCAGCGCCCAAGTCATCAACAAATGAAGCTGTATTTACAACTTCTTCCTCTTTAACACCCAGTTGTTCAACGATGATTTTCTTAACGCGTTCTTCGATAGTGCTCATACTATTAAAATTCCTATCAAAACTCGCTTTCGCGATGGTTTTCGTAGTTTATGAATACAGGAAAAGATACAACCCAATCCCGGCTGTGGAAACCATAATTTTGCATTATTTTGCGCTATATAACACTAATTAATGCAAATGGTTCCCTCATTTCTTTAGATCATATACATGCCGCCATTGACATGCAATGTTTCACCCGTAATGTAGGCCGCTTCATCAGAAGCTAAAAACGCTACAGCACTGGCAATTTCTTGTGCATCACCCAATCTATCTGCAGGAACCTGAGATAAAATGCCTGCACGCTGTTCTTCTGTCAACGCCTTAGTCATATCAGTTTCGATAAAACCAGGTGCTACTACATTGACAGTGATACCACGAGAAGCGACTTCACGTGCTAATGATTTACTAAAACCAATAAGCCCTGCTTTCGCTGCTGCGTAATTCGTTTGCCCTGCATTTCCCATAACACCGACAACTGATGCAATGGAAATAATACGTCCACAACGTTTTTTCATCATGGCACGCAAAACAGATTTAGACAAACGGTAAACGGATGAAAGGTTGGTGTCAATAATATCTTGCCACTCATCTTCTTTCATGCGCATCAATAGGTTATCACGTGTTATGCCCGCATTGTTAATCAAAATATCAATTTCACCAAATTCTTCACGAATTTTGGTCAAAGTTTCTGCAATTGACTCTGGCGAGGTCACGTCCAATGCAAAACCCTTCCCCTTACCATCAAGATAAGCGGTAATTGCTTGTGCACCATTTTCGCTTGTTGCTGTACCAATAACGGTCGCACCGCGAGCAATTAAAGTTAAAGCGATTGCTTTACCAATCCCGCGACTTGCACCCGTTACAAGGGCAATTTTTCCATCAAAGCTCATGTCGTCCTCAGATATTTTCTAAAGCAGTGTCTAATGATACAGGATCATTGACTGCTACGGCAGTTAAATTAGAGACAATCCGCTTGGTAAGACCAGTTAATACTTTGCCCGGTCCCATTTCAACAAGATGATCAACACCTTGTTCTGCCATTAACTCGACTGTTTGCGTCCAGCAGACTGGATTATACAGTTGACGGACCAAAGCATCACGAATATTTTTCGCTGATTGCTCCATTTTAACATCAACATTGTTGATCACTGGATAATCTGGCTCACAAAATTCAATTTTTTCTAATGCAATTGCTAATTTTTCAGCCGCTGGCTTCATTAATGCACAATGTGATGGCACGCTAACAGATAAAGGCAACGCACGTTTAGCGCCCGCTTCTTTACAGGCCGCAGCGGCGCGTTCAACAGCATCTTTTTCACCAGCAATAACAACTTGGCCTGGTGAATTAAAATTGACCGGCGCAACAACTTGTCCTTGAGCCGCATCTGCACAAGCTTTAGCAATCGAATCATTGTCTAAACCAATAATAGCGTACATAGCGCCAGTGCCTTGAGGAACTGCTTCTTGCATTAGTTTACCGCGTAATTCTACCAGTTTAATCGCTTCTTTGAAGTCGATAACACCTGCGCACACTAATGCAGAATACTCACCAAGGCTGTGACCTGCCATCATTACTGGCATTTTACCTTTTTTTTGCTGCCAAACACGGAAGATTGCCACAGATGCTGCTAATAACGCCGGCTGTGTCTGCCATGTTTTATTTAATTCTTCTTCTGGTCCATTTTGTACTAATGCCCAAAGATCGTAACCCAATGCATCTGATGCCTCTGCAAATGTTTGCTCAACTAGCGGATATTGCTCAGCTAATGATGCTAACATTCCAAGAGACTGAGAACCCTGTCCGGGAAATACCATAGCAAATTGTGTCATGTCTATTTTCTCAGTAAATTAAAAACGAACCAGCGCCGAACCCCACGTGAATCCACCACCAAATGCTTCTAATAGCACAAGTTGACCTCGCTGAATGCGACCATCACGCACAGCTTCATCAAAAGCTGTTGGGACTGATGCTGCAGAAGTATTACCGTGACGATCAAGTGTGACAACAACTTTATCCATTGTCATATCTAGTTTTTTGGCCGTCGCTGTAATAATTCTTAAATTAGCTTGATGTGGCACTAACCAATCAAGTTCTTCTTTTGCAATGCCACTCTCCGTTAGTGTTTCATCAACAATATGAGCGAGTTCACGTACTGCAACTTTAAAAACTTCATTACCTGTCATCGTCAGGTAAGCAGGGTCATCAGAACAACGACTACGATTTGGTAGCGTTAATAGATCGCCATAGCGCCCATCAGCGTGTAAATGCGTTGAAATAATACCCGGTTCATTAGATTCACCAATCACAACCGCACCCGCTGCATCACCGAATAAAATAACAGTACCGCGGTCGTTTGGATCTAATGTTTTTGATAATGCATCGGCACCAATAACGAGTGCTTTTTTCGCCATACCGGTTTTAACGAATTGATCTGCAATACTTATTGCATAAGTAAAACCCGCACAGGCTGCTGCAATATCAAATGCAGCGCAATCATTAATACCGAGCATTTGTTGGACTTGGCAGGCTGCGCTTGGAAATGCGTGGGTTGCAGATGTTGTGGCAACAATAATTAAACCAATTTCACTGCTATCAACGCCTGCCATTTCGAGTGCGTTTTTTGCAGCATGAAAGCCCATGTCGGAAACACTTTCGTTTTCCCCAGCAATTCTTCTTTCATGTATACCCGTGCGCGTTACAATCCACTCATCAGAAGTATCAACCATTTTTTCCAAGTCAGCATTGGTACGTACTTGCTCTGGCAAGTAACTGCCTGTTCCTAATATTTTACTGTGCATAGACATAGGTTATTGATCACTCCTGGGTAAAACAATATTTAGTCGCGCTGTTATTTTTTCAGGTACTTGTTTATCCGCCGCTTGTACCGCACGCTCAATTGCTGCTTTGAAAGCATGTTCGTTCGCTGCACCATGACTTTTGATAACAATACCATTCAATCCTAACAGAGTCGCACCATTATACTGGTCTGGATTCATATCCACAAAACGCTTCATTAAGCGTTTTTTTAACCATTTTTTTGCCAGTTGCATAAACCAACTGCTTTTTTTATTTTCATCGCCCGCTGACTTTAACAATGAAAGGATAACACGGATAACCCCTTCCATTGTCTTCAATGAGACGTTACCTGCGAAGCCGTCACACACTAATACATCGGTTTTACCTGTGAGCAATTCATTGCCTTCAACGTAACCAATATAATTAATCGACGCGGCTTGTTTTAATACTGCGGCGGCTTCGCGGATATTATCTAGTCCTTTACTTTCTTCTTCACCAATATTCAGTAAAGCGACTTTAGGGTTGTTGATATTGGCAATTTCTTCTGCCATAACCGAACCCATCACTGCAAACTGGACTAACATTTCACTACTACAATTCACGTTTGCACCTAAATCTAGGACAACCGTTTTACCTTTTTTCTGATTAGGCAATATTGTCATCAATGCAGGGCGTTCTATCCCTTCAATTGATTTTAACATCAGTTTTGCCAAACCCATTAGCGCACCAGTGTTTCCTGCACTTACACAAGCTTGTGCCTGCCCTGTCTTTACCAACTCTAAGGCCACTCGCATCGATGTTCCTTTACTCTGCCTAATAGCACTTGATGGCTTCGCATCGTTCGCTATGACGCCTTGTGCTGGAATAATTTCAATACGCGAAATTTGCTCGGCACTCTGTTGTGCAAGCAAGG
Source organism: Providencia sp. (assembly GCF_052096715.1). NCBI lineage: Bacteria > Pseudomonadati > Pseudomonadota > Gammaproteobacteria > Enterobacterales > Morganellaceae > Providencia > Providencia sp. The sequence continues at coordinate 17,341 of NZ_JBQDNB010000016.1, read as the reverse complement.
GTTGAATGGCTTCGGGTTGACCGACAAGCAGTAATTTTAGTGCTGGATTAGATGCCAATGCCTGCAAAGCCGCAGGCACCGTGATGCGGGGACCAACATCCCCGCCCATAGCATCTAACGCAATGGTTAGATTGGCCAAGGTATCAACTTGTAAATTAAAAACTACTTGTTGATAACTTTACGGCCACGGTAATAACCATCTGCAGTCACATTGTGACGCAGGTGAGTTTCACCAGAGGTTTTATCTACAGAAACTAGGGTTGCAGTCAGTGCATCATGTGAACGACGCATACCGCGTTTTGAACGAGTTGGTTTATTCTGTTGTACGGCCATTGACCTTACTCCTTAAGTACTTTTCTTTAAACTGGCTAATACGGCAAATGGGTTTGGTTTTTCGGCCTCAGGAGGCAATTCACCAAACACCATGTCCGCTTCGGACACTTCACAGTGTTCAGAATCATGAACCGGAACAACTGGTAAGGAAAGAATTATTTCATCTTCTATCATTCCCAGCAAATCTATTTCACCAAATTCATCTACATGAACAGGTTCGTAGCATTCCGGTAATGCTTCGGCCTTTTCGTCATTGACGACAGGACTAAAACAATACGATATGTAGACATGGTGCTTAATATCTTTTCTGCAACGTTGGCATTCTAGCGTGACATCCACAGTGGAATGCCCTTCTATAACTGTCAAACGCTGATTATCAATTTTAAATGATAATTCGTTATCAACATCACTATCTACGCTAACTACTGACTCAGCAATACGAGTAACTTGCTCAGGTGTATAACTCCCAACATAGTCAAGGTTTTTCTGAGCTGTACGCTGTGCATCAATCGTTAGGGGTAATTTTACCTTTTGCATAAGGCGCGCATATTAACTTTCAAATGAACTATAGTCAAAGAAAAAGGCAATGTAATCTTGCCTTTTCACCAAAAAATCGCAGGTTTTGCGGTGTATAGTTTAAAATGAGTTATCCCTTTTGGCTATGAGTTTCGAGAAAAATTATGAAATCAATTATTTTGGCTTCCACTTCACCCTATCGCCAAGCCTTATTAAAAAAACTAGGCATACCATTTTTAACGGCTGCACCCGATATTGATGAATCCCCTATACTCCACGAATCTGCGCAAGCTTTAGTTACTCGTTTATCTCACGAAAAAGCCAATGCACTGGCTAAGCAATACCAACAGCATTTAATTATTGGCTCAGACCAAGTTTGTGTCATTAATGATCAAATTGTTGGTAAACCACACACCTTTGAAAATGCCTTTAAGCAGCTCAAAGCAGCATCCGGCAGCAAAGTGACTTTTTATACTGGTTTGTGCTTACTAGACACAGAGACAGGCAAATTTAACGTTCAATGTGAATTGTTTGATGTCTATTTTAGGCCATTAAGTGATGAAGAAATAACGCACTATCTCAATAAAGAAGCGCCATTCCAATGTGCAGGAAGTTTTAAATCTGAAGGATTAGGTATTGCTCTATTTGAACGATTGGATGGCCGCGATCCAAATACATTAATTGGCCTACCCATCATTTTACTACTCGAAATGTTACGTAAGCATGGCATAAACCCATTAAGCTAAATAAGCGTTAACGAGGATCTAACTGCTACTCCTCGTTAACGCAAATCGGATTAAATGCCTATTAATTTGCCTTACGTGCACGTAAGGCTTTCAAGCAATTACTCAATTTCACATCTAAAGGTGCTTGTATTTGCATTTCTTCACCTGTTTTAGGATGAGTGAAGCGCAATGAGCTGGCATGTAAAAATAGACGCTTTAAACCTGTATCAGCTAACTGACTATCAAATTGCTTGTCACCATAGCGGTCATCAAAAGCTATTGGATGCCCTGCATGTAAGGTATGTACACGAATCTGATGCGTTCTTCCCGTTACAGGGCTTGCTTTTATCAGTGTCACATTATCAAAACGCTCTTCGACTTTAAAACGTGTCTCAGAGGGCTTTCCTTCACTATTGACTCTGACAACTCTCTCGCCACTTTGCAGAATGTTTTTTAATAATGGCGCTTGAATCACTTTGATATGTGATGGCCAGTTGCCACGCACCAATGCTAAATAATCTTTTTGCATTTGCTTGAGGCGTAATTGCTCATGTAATGCTCTTAATGCAGACCGTTTTTTTGCCACAAGTAAAATACCGGAGGTATCTCTATCTAAACGGTGAACTAATTCAAGAAAACGGGCTTCTGGTCGCAATGCTCGCAACCCTTCAATTACACCAAAACTTAAACCACTACCACCATGCACAGCGGTACCTGAAGGTTTATTGATCACTAAAATCGATTCATCTTCATACAATATGCAATCAGCTAAAGCAGCAACTTTATCCAATTTCGCTGAAACAGGCGCATTTTCACGCTCTGCAACTCTCACTGGCGGCACGCGAACTTGGTCACCATCTAGCAATTTATACTCAGGTTTAATCCGTCCTTTATTAACACGTACCTCACCCTTACGGATGATGCGATAAATCATGCTTTTAGGAACACCTTTTAGCCTTGCTAGCAAAAAGTTATCGATGCGTTGCCCTGCTTCGTCATCGCTAATATCAATAAAATGAACTTGGTTATCTGTTTTCATTAAGGAATGCGTTAACTCTAATTGATTAAAATTTTAATTGATTAAAAAAGACTCGAACTCACTCTTTCTATCATACCTTTTTCGTAAATTTTTTTATCTTTTTTTTCAATTTGCTTACTTTCTGGCTGAATAATCCTATTTCCCAATAAAATTTCCATATAACTTACGTATCAACTTGCTATAATGCACATGGCAATGGAATAATAAGAAGTTGCCGAGATGTTTGAACACAAGAATTGGCACTAAAATAGATATATGCCCAAAATAATTCAAATTGCATGTAGGTATCGAGCGAAAATAGCCCGATAAGCATGGATAAATTATGTGGTTCAGGCAGTTGAGTGATGTACTATGTTTATAATAAACACCATTCAATTTGAAATATAATGGGTATTGAATTTGTTATTTGATGGCGTAACGATGCAGCAATGGCGTAAGACATTTAACAACATCAAATAAATTAGCGAGCAACGAATTTTAGCTTATTGGGTTAGGAACTTCCGTTTTTTATGAAAATTTACGGCATCCTGATTAAGAACGCTGAATTTTTAATCTAAGAATCAGGTTCACCGAATACTGCGCGTCTCTATACGAACGACTGCCGAGAGGCAGACGGCTTTGTAAAAATCATGAGGCCATCGGTTTACAGTAGCTCTTTTTTTCGCTGCTCTTTATTTATAAAGTAAAAAATAATGAGTAAGTAACAACATGAAAAGAATGCTAATAAACGCAACTCAACAAGAAGAGCTGCGTGTTGCCCTTGTTGACGGGCAACGTCTTTATGACTTGGATATTGAAAGCCCAGGTCATGAACAAAAAAAAGCCAACATTTACAAAGGTAAAATTACCCGTATCGAACCTAGCCTTGAAGCCGCTTTTGTTGATTATGGTGCTGAAAGACACGGTTTCCTCCCGATTAAAGAAATTGCCCGCGAATACTTTCCAAGCAACTATCACTCTCAAGGTCGCCCTAACATCAAAGATGTTTTAAAGGAAGGCCAAGAAGTTATTGTTCAAGTTGATAAAGAAGAACGTGGTAATAAAGGTGCGGCACTAACCACTTTTATTAGTTTGGCCGGTAGCTATTTAGTATTAATGCCAAACAATCCTCGTGCAGGCGGAATTTCACGTCGTATCGAAGGTGAAGATCGTACCGAACTTAAAGAAGCATTATCATGCTTAGAAATTCCAGAAGGTATGGGCCTTATCGTTCGTACTGCCGGTGTTGGTAAATCAGCTGAGTCTTTACAACAAGATTTGCTTTACCGTCTGCGCCATTGGGATGCTATCCAAAAAGCAGCTGAAAATCGTCCAGCGCCTTTCTTAATCCATCAAGAAAGTAACGTTATTGTACGTGCATTCCGCGATTATCTACGCCCTGATATTGGTGAAATCCTTATCGACAACCCGAAAGTTGTTGAAATGGCTCGTAACCACATTGAAGCCATTGGTCGTGGTGATTTTGCGAGCAAAATTAAACATTATAGTGGTGAAATACCGCTATTTAGCCACTACCAAATCGAATCTCAAATAGAGTCTGCATTCCAGCGTGAAGTGCGTTTACCTTCTGGTGGTGCGCTCGTTATTGACACAACTGAAGCATTAACGGCAATTGATATTAACTCCTCACGTTCTACGCGTGGCGGTGATATCGAAGAAACCGCGTTCAATACTAACCTAGAAGCCGCAGATGAAATTGCACGTCAATTACGTCTTCGTGACCTTGGTGGTCTAATTGTTATCGACTTTATTGATATGACGCCAGTTAGGCATCAACGTGAAGTTGAAAACCGTTTACGTGATGCCGTTCGACAAGACCGTGCTCGTATTCAAATTGCGCGTATCTCACGTTTCGGTTTGTTAGAAATGTCTCGTCAGCGTTTGAGCCCTTCTCTTGGTGAGTCAAGCCATCATGTGTGCCCACGCTGTACAGGGACAGGAACTATTCGTGATAACGAATCACTTTCTCTTTCTGTTCTTCGTTTAATTGAAGAAGAAGCACTAAAAGAAAATACGCATGAAGTTCATGCCATTGTTCCTGTGCAAGTCGCATCTTATTTACTTAATGAAAAACGCAAAGCAATCACTGAGATTGAACAACGTCAACATCAAGTACGTGTCATTATCGTCCCTAATGACCAAATGCTAACGCCTCACTACAATGTGATCCGTATTCGTAAAGGCGAAGAGATTAGTACGCTTAGCTATAACTTAGCGCAATACCATGAGTCGGAAACACTCAGCAATACTGACGACACAACCTCAGAACGTAAAGCGCCAGAACAACCGGCTATCTCAGCGTTTGCGCTACAAGAACCTGTTGAAGTTCCTGCACTTAAACCAAAAGAAGTCCCGATTAAAGCGCCTACCCAAACAAGTGCTGATAAACCCGCTAAGCCAGGCCTATTTAGCAAAGTTGCGACCTTCTTTAAGAATCTTTTCGCTGAAGAAGAAAAAGTTGTCGAAGCGCCAGCGCCTACGCCACGACCAAGCAATAATGACCGTCGTCGTAATAATGATCGCAGAAACAATCGTCGCAATAACAATCGACGTGACCGCGATGACAGTACAGATAATCGTGACAATCGCGATAATCGCGATAACCGTAATACGCAGTCTGATGATGCAAATAATCGTAATAAAGGTAGAAACAACAGAAATACTGCTCAGCCAGAAGAGCAAGCGACAACTGAAGCTGCCACTGTAGCTAATGATAATCAGCAGCAACGCCGTGACCCACGAGCTGATCGCCGCCGCCGTCAAGACGAAAAACGTCAACAACAAACGGCTAAAAATCAGCAAGAAGTTCAGCAAGACAGTGCTGTAACACCTGCGGTAAAAGAAGAAGATGAACAACGCCCAGCGGCGCAACGTCGCCAACGCCGTCAGTTAACACAAAAGATTCGTGTTACTGATAACGACCAAGCAGCAACATCTGTAGAGTCAACAACCGCAGCTGAACAACCAACAACAGTTGTGGCAAATACTACCGCTGCTTTACCGGCACCAACGCCTGCTATACAACATAAAGTAGTAAGCCATGATAATGACAATCAACAGGCTAATACTGTTACACAAAATAATGCACAACTTAATGATGAAAACCTGCAAGATAATAACGATCTAGTAGGCGATGATGAGAAGCAGGATACGATTATCCCACGCCGTTCACGTCGCTCTCCTCGTCACTTGCGCGTGAGTGGTCAGCGTCGTCGTCGTTTCCGTGATGAGCGTCATTTAAATAAATCTCCGATGCCATTATCAGGGGCTGTTGCTTCGCCAGAATTTGCTTCAGGTAAAGTATTCATTCGTTATCCAATTGTTCTGCCTCCACAAGAAAGCTTTGCAATTATTACAAATGAAGAAATGCTGGAACAACAAAACTCAGCTAACGCATCACTCGCCGAAACCGCTAAATTAGCTATATCAGTAGCAACTGAACAAGCGATTAATGTTGAAGTTGAAGCTGAAACTAAGCCAGTAGAAATCATTGAAGCAGTTGAACATGTTGTGACAGAAGCTGTTATTTCTACAGTAGAAACAACTGAAACAGTAGTTGAAGAATCAACTCAAGCAGTAATTGAGCCCGTTATCGAAAGTACGGCTCCAATCACTCAGCCTATAGTTGAAGAACCTGTTTCTGTAGAAACGACACTTGCAGAAGTGAAAGAAGAAATAGTCGCTGAGCCTATCAATGTTATTGTTGAAGAAACTCAAGAAATAGTGACAGCTACTGAAACGCCTGCTGTTGTTATTGTTGAATCTATAGTTGTAGAACCTGTAGTCGTAGAGCCTGTCGTTACTGAATCGGTAGAGACTGAATCTATCGCGGCTATATCTCCTGTAACTGATGCTATAGCTGAAACTACAATTGAACTCGCAGTAGTAACTGAAACGATTGCTACAGTGCCTACTGAGACGAAACCAACAATAGCGTCTGCAACTCAAAAAACTGCAAGGCAGTACAAATGTCATTCATCTTCACCAATGACAAAAGCACCTGCACCTGCGGCTGTTGAATCAACATTTGAGAGTAAAGAATATCAACGCGAAGCTTCTACTTTTGAAGGTAAAGGTGGTGCTGGTGGGCACGCAGCATCAAGTGTAGCCACTTCAGAAATGGCAAAACCAGCTAGTTTCTAACGATTACACTCAGTTGTTCAAAAGGCCTTGATGACATCATCGAGGCCTTTTTTATTGCTTAGAGATAATACAATCAACCCTCTATTATATAAATACCAATCCATTCCCTAGATAATTTGCATTGTAAATAAGCGGTAAGTAAGCAAATTTTAAAAATCTAGATAACCAAATGATTCAGAATAAAGATAAATAAAACCACTCTAATATATTTCCTAAATAGTTCGCGTTGTAGGTAGGCGGCAAGACGAAGCCATCTCGGGGAGCATACATAAGGATGAGACCTGAGTAGCTGAAGCGAAGCCAACAC
>NZ_JBQDNB010000016.1:0-10178 GCF_052096715.1 Providencia sp. | reverse complement strand
GAGTAGCTGAAGCGAAGCCAACACCCCTACGGCTCGAAATATGACGGGAAGTTAGAACCAAGGAGCGGCAACCATAACCCCTCCATAAAACAGCGCTCTACCCGCCAGCTCGCCACTAAATACCGCCGCCATCATAATAATCAACACAATTTTATTACTTGCTGTTGGCTTTATCTGTTTATTTGCAATGATACATGGCAGCATCATACTCATAACTACTTGCCACCAAAGAAGATAGCTATCACCAAGGCTGTTTGGAATTTGTATGCGTATTATTTGCGAAACCAATACCAAGCCAACACCAATAAGTAGCCCTAATTTAATCACTTTTGATTGTTGCTTATTTTGTCCATTAACAAATAGGGTCACAAAGCAAAAACCAAGTAGTATTGCACTGCCGATAAAAGCAATTTGAGTCGCAGGTGAGTGCCACAATGGATGCGCTAACATCTGATAATAGACTTGAGCAGTCACGAATATTGCTGCAATACCCGCTATTGCGCTCAACAAACCTAAAATTTGATTACGTGTATTTTTAATTGGCTGTAGCCAACAGCAAAGCGCCCATAAAGTTATCAATCCATTCAATAAAATGAAGGTTATCGCTTCACGGCTTAGCCATGAATGACTTAGACCTAATACTGAACGATAAGCTTCAAGTGGGACGCCTAAATGCCCCATTGACATTGACGATCCAATAACTTCAATCAGCCAGATAATAATGACTGCACTACGCAATGATTTTCCTGAAAGCGCTTGCTCTGCGGAGACACTGAACTGATATAATGTCAGCGCTAAAATGGCGCCAATTCCCCACTGGCTCATAACCGTAAAAAAAACTAGAGGAAGTTCCATATGTTTGATATCCATCATTAATCCTCCATACCAATAATCACAATATTTGGATTACTAATCGTGTGGTCAGGCATATTGTATTTTTGTTCCAGTACTGCCCAATTAGTCGTATGTTTTTTTCGTAGGACAGATATTTCACCGAACTCAATCGCACCTGTTGGACAAGACTCAACACATCGAGGTAACAAACCTTCATCAAGTCTCTCTGCACACATATTACACTTACTGGTTTTACCTTCAGCAGAGTCAAAAACAGGAGCATGGTATGGGCAAGCCATGATACACATTTGACAACCAATACATTTTTCATGATCTTGCACCACAATACCATCAGCACGCTTTGTATAAGTATCTGCTGGGCAAACCTTTAAACACTGAGGATCATCGCAATGGTTACAAGACATAGTAATAAATGCCTGCGTATTCGGTGAATCCTGATTAAACTCTCGTACCCTACGCCATAGTACCCCTGGCGGTGTTACATTCTCAGACTTGCAAGCCATTGAACAAGTTTTACAGCCATAGCAGTCTTTGGTATTAATTAGAAATCCATATTGCTTAACCATGATTACACCTCCCTTCTCACATCAACCAAGGTGCTATTACAACAATGGCCTGTGCCTAAATGCTCCACTTGGTCATTAGTAACGTGGCTACTACTACCTCCTTGTTGTTCCCACCAACCGTTATCCAGTGATACAACCCCTTTTTTAATATGTGTAGTAACAACCGCAATTGCACGATGTTCACCACGATCATTAAAAGCAACTGCCCATTCACCATTATTAATGTTTCTTTGTTTGGCATCTTCTGGGTGGATTAATACATTTGGTTGATTACGCTGCACTTCTAATATCCATTCATTCATACCATGGCTAGAGTGCACACTGCGTGCAAGCTTGCGTTGCACAGCCATCAATGGATATTTTTTGGCCAACTCCGGAGACCCTTTAATTGACTCTTTGACTTGATAATAAGCCACAATTGGCGAGAACTTTTTCTGCTGCCACTCTTCAATAAAAAAATGCGCTTTTTTAGTCGATGTTCTAAAAACACCCTCGTTGAATGGGATCCAATCGCCTTCAACAGGGCGAACAGGCCCTTTTTCTAACATCTGTCGAGTGATACCGGACCCTGCTAAACAGGCATCAATGTAATGCTCAATTGGCTGATTAAACACCTCACCGAATCCAAAACGCTCAGCTAATCGTGCAAAAATCCAATAATCAGGCTTCGCTTCGCCAACCGGTTCAACGGCCTTTTCCATTAATTGAACATATTGGCTACGCACACCTGCCATTAAACTGGTATCTTCAAAGATTGTTGTCACAGGGAGCACTAGGTCTGCATATAACGCTGTCGAACTCATCAAGTTATCGGCAACCACGACAAATGGTACCTTTTTCAAGGCTTCACGAACTTTATTCGTATTCGGTAGTTGCGTCATGACCCCCATTGTCATTACCCACCAAAAATTAATGGGATGCGGTTTATCGTTGACAATATAGTCACCGACCTTCGCAACAGGGATAGGCGTTATTTTTTTAGCATTTGGCGCTGGGGGAACAATTGGGCTAAAATTTGCCATTTGTCTCGCACCACCCGCATCACAAACACCTGCGCCACGTTTACCGATGTTTCCGGTTAACAAAGCAAGGTAGAACTGACTCGCCGCCACATATGCACCATGTTCAGTACGTTGTGCGCCAGACATATTTTGTACGATCATAGATGGAGTGATTGATGAATAATCACGTGCTAAGCGCACAATAGTTTCAACGGGGACATCTGTTTCTTGGCTAACTCGTTGCACATCCCAAGGCTTGGATGATTGATATATTTGTTCAAATACAGTTTGATAGCCTAAATTTTCTGGCAATTCATGTTGAAAAAGTGCCGCTTTAATACCCTGAGTATCATGACGTACTAGTTGTTGTTTAATGACATCAAATACCAAATAGCTATCTTTATCTTGAGCATCTTGCCTAACTTGATGTTGTTCTTTATCCACTAAATAAACAGCACCCGTACGTGCGCGTAAAAAATCTTCATCAATACGATTTTCTTCAATAATAATCTTAATCATACCTAGTGCTAATGCTGTGTCAGTGCCCGGTATAATCGGTATCCACTCATCTGCTTTAGCCGCAGTTTCATTAAATCTTGGATCAATAACCACTAACCGAGCACCATTTTTTCTAGCTTGATTATAATTTTTAAAATAAGCCTGCATAGTTACCGCTGGGTTATTTCCCCAGCAAAGAATATAACGACTATCCGCTACGGTATCTCGTGTATCTGCATAACGTAAACCAACCATTGGGATCATCGCAGCAGTCACAGCAGAACAACATAAAGACCCCGCTTGTTTAGTTGAACCGCCTAAATAATCAAAAAATGCTTTTCCCATGTCATTCTTGATTGAGTCCATATTGCCAGCGTGTGTAGAGATAAATAACCCTTCATTACCAAACTTAGCAATAGTTTCTCTAATATTTTGTTCTATTAAATCAAGGGCTTCATCCCAACTGATAGGCTTAAAATCACCCTCACCCTTCTCGCCGACACGCAATAACGGTGTGGTAACTCTTTGGTCGTGATAAACCCATTTTGTCCGACTCATACCTCTTAAACAGCATTTAACATTAAAACCTTCCGTCGCTTGCACCTTCATCAACTTACCTTGATAAGTGTAAGCGGTTAGATTGCAATGCAAACATTCCATCGCACAGGTGGAACGAAATGTTTTGTAGTCAGATAACTTGAGTCTTATTTTTATTAAGGGTTGGTTATTATTTACCTGGGCAAAAGAACATGGTGCGATCGTTGCCAAACCAACCACTCCTAGTCCTTTAAGTAAGGTTCGACGTTTAAGACGAAACTCATTTATTATTTTCATTATAGTAAACCTCGACATCGCTTTAATAAGTTCACCATATATATACTCCATACACAATTAGTAAACTTGAGAGAGATCAAAACAACACACTATTTACGGGTATAAAAGATGATGACCACAGAACTAAAAGCGATTTTTATGGAGATGTTAGCTGACGTTAGCGACTCGTGGTAAAATCAGCGGTCTTGTTAAAGCGAGGTTTATTTATGTCTACACTGCAAGGTGTTAATTCTGTTGATATTGCAATTAACATTTTAAATTTTATTGCTCAAAATGGCGGTATTGCTCGTGCTGCGGATATTTCTAAAGGATGTGAAATATCTAAAAGTCGATTACATAAATATCTCGTCTCTCTTTGTAGAACACAAATGCTCTATCAAGATATCCAGACAAGCCGTTATGGGCTAGGACGAAATATTTTATTATTATCGAGCTTTATTGAGGCTGATAATTCACATATCGATATTATTAATAACAGCTTAATAAACTTTCGTGACGAACGGAATGTTTCGACAGGGGTTGCTTCTCGATTAGGTAAAACTGTGTCACTAGTGAAATATAATCGCAGCTTTAAAAATGTTGATATCGATTATTTACCAAATACACCGTTACCTCTTGAAAAAAGTGCCGCAGGTATCATTTATTGTGCCTTTGATAAACAAATCAAACAGACCTTATTTTCATCCCAAGAGCTTGATACAGTAATACAACAAGGTTACGCCATTCGCTATACACCAACAGAGGGTATTCCTGGTGCTCAATCAATTGCCTGCCCCGTTTTCAATAATCAAGGGGAATTAATCGCCGCAGCCATCACTATGGGCTTTATTGATAAAACTGATATGGAAGCACTTGCGAGTGCACTCATCAAGCAAGTTAAGACTATTGTTATTTAAGCTAATAATAAATACAAAGAAGAAAAACAAAGAAGCCGAGACTAACTCGGCTTCAAATAAACTAAATTGAAAAAAACGATTACCTATCGACTATTTAACGTCAATACGAGGTAATTCGCCCATCTCTTTTAATTTTTTAGAGATATCACGACGCTCTTTAGAAAGCTCAGCGTTTTTAATGATGTAATCATCAACACGATCGTCGTAGTCACTACGCATATTCGCAATAATAGCTTGAATATCGTCAATAGACATACCTGGTTTAATATACTCACTCAGGTTATCTAATAATAAAACTCGCTTTTGGTTATCGCGAATTTTTTTCTCATTGTCGGTAATTTCACGACGGATCTTATTTTTACGGCGAAACATACGCACAAATTCCAGTACATTTTGGAAAGACGGCTTGTTAGCGTTGTCCATGATTTAAAACCCTCTATTAAAATATTCAAAACGTGTTATCTATTAACACAATACCTTCGAATACCATCATGTTACAAGTCAGTTTCACATTTTTATTGATTTATAGCCATTATACTTCAAGTTACAGCGCTATCTATGTGCATTTACTGCCCAAATAATATGCTTAAAACCTCATTGCTTTATGCTTTGGTGACCAATGGGCTCTCAATATTATTGAGATTGGTTTTCGCACTTTTTTCATTTTCATTGCTATCAATTTTATCACTGCGTAGACAAAATGCGGATAATATTGTGGTTAGAACGACAAAACCACCCATAATTAAATATGTATCTGCAAATCCAATTTTGTCATATCCCCAACCCGCCAGTGGTGACAAAATACTGGCAACAACAGAAGTAATGCAACTAAAGCCGACTAAATATAAAGTAGATGATAAACGCTTATCAAAATGACGGCTGTTATACTTAAAGATAGCAATTAAGAGAATAGGCAATTCAACGGCGTGTAAGAGTTTCATCGCTGAAATTAAAATTGGTCCTTCCACTAAACCTGAACCAATAACTCTTAATGCCATAATGCTACTAGCAAATAATAATCCATTTTTCGCACCAATTCGGTTTACAATAAACGGGGCTAAAAACATACCACCAGCCTCTAAGAAGACCTGTAATGAATTTAGATATCCGTACATCTCATTACCCATTTTTTCATCAGCAAACTGATGCGCAAAATAGACCATGAATTGCTGATCATAAACACTGTAAATACAAGTACCAAGTACAAACAAGATGAGCGCCCAGAAACGCGGCAATGCGAATAACTGTAAAGCATCTCCAATCGTAATCGCAGAAGGACTGCCATGCTCAAGGCTATTATAAGCATCTGTTTTTGCGGTTTTTAATCTCAATAATATAATTAAAAAGATGACACCCGAAATAGTAGCCATTATAAAATTATAATTTGGATCAATATTGATATTACGCCCAGCAAAGAAAGTGGCGACAGCCCAACCTAAAGATCCCCACATTCTGGCTTTGCCGTATTCAAAATCACGTAATCGGCTGACACGCTCGGTATAAGATTCAAGGACACCAATCCCCGCATGAAAGGTCATGCCAATGAACAACCCCCCCACTAAACTACCTATCACAATATTCCACTTTAATAATGAGCCAAATACCATAAAAAATGGACCAGAGGCAATCAGTAAAATTGCAATAAAAAGTAAAAGGTTTTTACGTAAACCTAATTTATCTTGTAAAAATCCATATAGTGGTTGTGCACATAATGCGATAATTGAGATACACGAAAAAATAACCCCAGTATCCGTTCCCTCTAAGCCAACATATTTACGTAACCAAATTGCAACAACTGAAAATGTTGATGACCAGGTGAAAAAGAAAAAAAACAACAACGCACTTAGTGAGGCATAATATTTTTTTGATTCACTATTCATGTTTTATCCGCCAACTAATAATAATCCTTGGCTTAATGTTAAGGTTAAGGTTAACATTAACTGTAAACTAGATATTTGCCTGCCATTTGCGATGTTACTCACAAACGTTAACGTTAACAGTATCTATTTGAGACATTGGTCACACTATAAAATCACTTGATACTCTATTTAATATCGCCTCTGAATATCATCCATAATTAATTTGCTTAAACAAAATTATCAAACTTACTATTTTATAGAGTCTAGCAATAGAAATCCTAAATACATCAATTATTAATGATCCCGATTGCTATTCTTTGTTTGGTTTAGCTTTGTGTGTAGATAGGTTACTATTAAGCAACACTAACATAGAATATTAAAACAATGCTCCCGAAGAATATGCGGTTACAAGATAGCATTTCATGCAATACAATATAAAACTACACGGTGGTTCACGTTGAAAGACAATAAAAAACAACCCTCATTTTTCATTCATGACTATGAAACTTTCGGTAAACGGCCTGCGCTGGATAGACCGGCTCAATTTGCAGGTGTACGTACTGACCTCGATTTCAATATCATCGATGAACCCGAAGTTTTCTATTGCGCGCCATCAGATGACTATTTACCACAACCAGAAGCGGTAATGATCACGGGTATTACGCCACAAATTGCACTGGCACAAGGTGTCAACGAAGCTGAATTTGCGAAACGTGTTCATCAAGCATTCAGTGTGCCTAATACTTGTATCATGGGCTATAACAATATTCGTTTTGATGATGAAGTCACGCGTAATATTTTTTATCGCAATTTCTATGACCCATATGCCTATAGCTGGCAACAAGGTAACTCTCGATGGGATCTACTTGATACGCTTCGCGCCTGCTTTGCATTGCGTCCTGAAGGCATTAACTGGCCTGAAAACGAAGATGGGTTACCTAGTTTACGTCTTGAGCATTTAAGTAAGGCTAATGGCATTTTGCATGAAAATGCTCATGATGCGATGTCCGATGTTTTAGCCACGATCAACATGGCTAAATTACTGAAAGCAGCACAACCACGAATGTTTGATTATTTTTATCAACTACGAAATAAAAATAAAGTCAGTGAATTAATAGATATCGTTAATATGACTCCTCTGGTGCATGTTTCTGGCATGTTTGGCGCTTTACGCTCTTATGTGAGTTTAGTTGCTCCATTAGCATGGCATCCTGATAATCGTAATGCGGTCATCATGTGTGATTTATCCGCGGATTTATCCCCTTTAATTGAATTAAATGCACAAGAATTGCGCACTCGGCTTTATACACCTAAAGCAGAACTTGGGGACAAACTACCCATTCCCGTTAAATTAGTGCAAATTAATAAATGCCCAATTTTAGCGCCCGAAAAAACATTGCGTCCTGAAGATGCAGAGCGTACAGGTTTAGATCGTGATTTATGTCTACGTAATTTAGAAGTTCTTCGCAAAGATCCAGAAATCCGTAATAAATTAATTGAGTTATTTAGTGTTGCACAAGAATTTGAAGAATCAAATGATGTAGACACACAAATTTATAGCGGCTTCTTTAGTACTTCCGATCGTTCTACGATGGATATTATTCGTGAAACATTACCGCAGAATTTACCCGCTTTAGATCTTAGTTTTGAAGATAAGCGCATGAAAGAACTTTTCTTTCGCTATAAAGCACGTAACTTTCCAAACATCTTATCTTATGAAGAGCAACAACGCTGGTTACAACATCGTAGAGACTACTTTAACGAAGCTCGTTTAACCGAATATATGCAACAAATACAAATGCTACTTGTGGAACATCAGCAAGATGAAAAACGTTGCCAACAATTAAAGGCATTAGTAAATTACGCGACAGAGTTAGCAAGTTAGCTAAAATACTAAATAAAATGAAAATGGGCAGATAATCTGCCCATTTTTATAAGGAAGATGTTTTAATTAGTGTTCACCAGAATGGCTATCACAGCCACAATCCCCTTCCCAATTCTTACGTTTAGTCGTTTTACCGAGTCCAGGGTTCATGGTATTCGTCGGATCAGCGTCTTTATAGAAAGATTTTAGTTGCGGTTGTGCTTTATATAAATGCCCAACATTATGCTCTGCGGGATATTGCGCTCCACGCTCATCCAGTAGGGCTAACATTTTCTCTTTTAACTCTTTCGGGTTAACCCCTTTCTTTAAAACATAATCTTGATGCATTACATGGCACATAAAATGTCCGCAATAGAGTTTATGTACGAGCAGATCTTCTATTTCAGGTGGAAGTTGTTCAAACCACTGAGTGTCATTACGTCTAAGCGCAATATCCAGAGGCAAAACATCTTCAACATCTTTAGCATGAACAGCATGATAACGCACTGCTGAACCTGCGGCGGCGAAGCGATGTAAAAAGGCTTTAGCGCCCTCTTCCGCTGTACATTCAAAATAACCACCATCCGCGCTGGCAAAGAATGCTTTTAGCCATACTTTAGCTTCATCAATACCATCACCTGCCATTTTTAACATTAAATGATGTTCATAGCGGTCACGAAATTCTTTCATACGAGGCGGTAAATGTGATGGCCATAATTTACTTAACAATTGCATTCCTCTATCCACTAAATTTGAGGGCAACAATGGCACTTTATTTAAAATTGCATCCAGACGACCTTTTATAGTGAAAAACATTGGCATTTTATCGGTGCCAAATTTATCAATCATTAAAAAGGTATCTTTACCGTAAATTTCGGCAATATCAAAACAACCGCGATGCATATACTCACCCGCTACAGGTAAGTTTTTAAATTCACTCAATATATGACGACGAATATCCTCTAACACATCAGGATTATTGGAACCAATATAAAAGACTTGTGTGGATTTATCTGCGGGGAATGTATCTAAGCGCACAGCAAAAACAGCCAATTTACCCGCACAACCTGACGCTTCAAATAAACGTCGCTCATCTGCATTAAAACGTGACGGTGTATCCGCATCAACGTCTCGCACTCGCTGCGCATATTCATGGTCAGATGCCAATTTTTCACTTACTTGTACATCTTCACTACCGTAAGCTCGGTTTTGTAAATTATTTAATATTGCTTCCGGTGTTTCACCTAGATCAATCCCTAGATGATTAATCAGCTCAACTTTGCCTTCATCATTTACACGCCCATACAGCGCTAATTCTGTATAAGCAGGCCCACGGCGTACTAACGAGCCACCTGAGCTATTACAGATACCACCAACAACAGAAGCACCAATACAAGATGAACCAATTAAAGAATGAGGCTCTCGGCCTAAAGGTTTTAATATTTTTTCTAAGTCATATAAGGTACTACCGGGCATTGCCACCACCTGATTAAACTCAGGTAGCACTTGAATTTGGTTTAGTCTTAGCGTGCTGATAATCACAATATCGCGATCATAATCATAACCACTTGGCGTTGAGCCCTCTGTTAACCCTGTATTAGCCGCTTGCATCAAAACAATTTTATCTGCCTCAACACAAGCTTTGAATACATACCACTGCTCCAACAATGTGGTCGGAAAAACTACCGCTATCGCATCACCAACCCCAGAACGAAAGCCTTTACGATAACGTTCTGTTTTATGAGGCTCAGTGAGAATATTTTTTTTGCCAACAATGTTCCTGAGTGTGAGTAGTAATCGTTGAT
>NZ_JBQDNB010000015.1:0-102060 GCF_052096715.1 Providencia sp. | reverse complement strand
ATCTCGGTAGATTTTGCCGATCCTGCGGCGGTTAAAATGCTCAACCGTGCGTTGCTGCAACATTTTTATGGCATCGAACACTGGGATATTCCTGCCGATTATCTGTGCCCGCCGATCCC
The DNA here is from genome assembly GCF_052096715.1 of Providencia sp. Taxonomy (NCBI): domain Bacteria; kingdom Pseudomonadati; phylum Pseudomonadota; class Gammaproteobacteria; order Enterobacterales; family Morganellaceae; genus Providencia; species Providencia sp. The sequence goes on along the minus strand of NZ_JBQDNB010000015.1, from coordinate 101,941 downwards.
CGGGCGTGCCGACTATTTACACCATTTGGCCGACCTGCTGGCGACCAGCAACGGCGGTGAGATCCCTCGTGGTAAAGGCGTGGCGATCCTTGATGTGGGTGTTGGCGCCAACTGTATTTATCCGATTATTGGCCTGTGTGAATACGGCTGGCGTTTTACCGGTTCGGAGATTGATCCGGTATCGCTCAATACGGCCAAAATGATCGTGGAGATGAATCCGACACTGAGAAACGGCGTGCGCCTGCGTTTACAAAAACAACCCGAATTTATTTTGAACGGCATCATCGGCGTGGCGGAGAAATTTGATGCCACACTGTGTAATCCACCGTTTCACAGCTCTGAACAGGAAGCGCAAGCCAGCACCCGCCGCAAACTGCACAAGCTGGGTAAAGGCGAGGTAGCCGACAAGCCGGTACAGAACTTTGGCGGCAAAAATAAAGAGCTATGGTGTGAAGGCGGTGAAGAAGCCTTTGTGCGTAAAATGGTAGAGGAGAGCGTTAGCCTGGCGCAAAACTGCCTGTGGTTCACCTCGTTGATTTCTAAAAATACGACCTTACCTTCGATTTATCACGCGTTGAAGCAGGTGGGTGCGGCCGAAGTCCGTACCATTGAAATGGCGCAGGGGCAAAAAATCAGTCGCTTCGTGGCCTGGACTTTCCACGACGCACAACAGCAGGTCGCCTGGGCGACAGAACGCTGGCGTTAATTCTCCCGGCGCCGGTTATTTAACCGGCACCAATAAAACTTCGCATCAACCTACCAACAGCAGGATAATGCTACCAACAGCAGGATAATGATGAAAAAAATAATTCTTGTCCCGTCTAATCTTGGCCTCAATCCTCTTTATAAAGGGCACACCCCAGGGACTTTCCGCGCGCCATCGGTTCTCATGCAGTATGGGCTCGATAAAATTTTCTCCCACTGTGAGTTCGTTACTGTTCCATGCCCAGAATACAGCCCTGAAGATGAGCCTGGGACAGATATTCTGAACGGTCACAAGCTCAGAAAGCTTAACCTGCTGCTGGCTGACGAAGTAGAGGCGGCCCATCGTCGTAATTTAAAGCCTGTTGTGATCGGAGGCGATTGCGCCATACTGCCCGGAGCCTTGCTCGGCAGTAGGCGTAATTTAGGGCAACTTGCACTTGTACATATTGACGGCCACAGCGATTTCCGTCATCCCGGAAACTGGACGCGGGAGCCAGGAGCCCAACCCGGCGCGGCAGCCGGAATGGATCTGGCGCTTGTCACCGGGCGGGGAGAATCATTGCTGACTGTGTGGCCTGGAATAGAAGGACCTCTAGTTCAGGATAATGCGGTCATTCAACTGGGAGAGCGAGAGTCGCACCTTGAAGATTATGAATGGCCGGATATAGCGGACACTGATATCCTGAGTATAACTGTTTTTGATGCGCTTGAACTATCGGATAACCAACTCATGGATACGATATATGGGCGGCTTAATCTCTTTCCTGAAATACCATACTGGATTCATCTCGATGTGGATGTACTGGATAGCGCTGAAATGTCGGCAGTTGATTGTCCCGGCGCCCCCGGCTTTTCTTCCAAAAAACTTGTTAATCTCTGTCGTGAACTTTTTATGAATATGCGCTGCTGTGGGATCACTGTGACCATCTATGATCCTGATTTAGATCATGAAGGGGCCGCAGCAAAGCTCGTTTTGGGCATGCTCAGAAACATAACTCACGATATCTGATCCCCTTACAGTTATTACGGCAATGACTTCTGCTCCTCGCTCAAAGCAGACTAAAGTTATATTTTTTTGAAAAAGTTCCGAATTAGGTGCGCAATCTCTATTTCGTTGAGTGACAGAATCTTGTTTAGTAGTATTACTTGGAGAGCACAAGGTAGCATTGCTCTCTTGTTTATTGGTATTCAGCTCGGTTAATTCAAATACTTAATTTCCTTAGAGCTTGGAGATATAAATATATTTAGCTTGTACGATGTGAGCTGTATTGCCATATAAATTAACGATAAAAATGCACTATCGTCACTTTGAAGCGAGGTTACTATGAACAAGAGTGAATTAACTCAAGCAACAAAACCCACTCGTACTCAACTCATTCGTGCGGTGATAACCTCTACGGCGATTGAAACAGGGCAGGAACCTCGTCGTCTTGAAGAAGAGATGAAATCTAAGCGTGAGAAATTCGGGCACTTGAAACTGGCTATCTAGTTCGCTTTCGAGGCTTCATTAACCCAATATTTCATTGGTTCATAGTTAAGATTTAACCCTGTGTGGATTGCTGCAATATACTGCTCGGGGTGATGAGTTCAATTTTCGTAGTCTAACGGCTAGAAATCAGCTTGTACCGCTATCATATCAGCTAGTAAGCGTAGTAAACCAGACTGGAACCTTCTGACTCGAGTGCTTCGAGAGGTTGGGGATAAGAATGACATCTTTGTGTTTTATTCGTTATATTAGTCATCGCTAACCTTACTAATGGATAAATAAATGAAAATTGCGCTTATTGGTTCAGGAAAAATAATCATGTCAGCTCTTGATGCATTAATGCATGTACAAGGGATTGATGTTGTTGCGTTATGTGTGCGTGCATCGAGTATTGAAAAGGGCGAATCAATTTGCCAGCAGTTTGGAATTAATAAGCTCTATACCGATTACGACAAATTACTGCAAGATACACAAATAGATGTAGTGTATATCGGTTTGCCAAATCACTTGCATTATAGTTATACGCATAAAGCGTTAATGGCTGATAAACATGTTATTTGTGAAAAGCCTTTCACACCTGAATGGGAACAATTGCAAGAATTAGTTTTATTGTCTCATGAAAGAGGCTTGTATTTATTTGAAGCGATCACCGCTATTCATACTCCTGGATTTAATTTCATTAAGCAAAATATCAGTAAAATAGGGGATATAAAGATAATTCAGGGTAATTACTCGCAGTATTCAAGCCGGTATGATGATTATTTACTTGGTAACGTTCATGCGGCTTTTGACCCACAGCAAGCGGGTGGAGCTTTGTATGATATTAATCTTTATAATATTTATGTATTGCTTGCTCTTATGGGAGTGCCTGATGAAAGTCGTTATATTTGTAATAAAGGACATAACGGCATAGATACCTCGGGAATTTTAACATTACATTTTGATAAGACAATTGCAGTTTGTACAGGCGCAAAAGATTCAGGAAGTCCTGGTTATTTTATTATTCAGGGCACTAACGGTTATATTCGCGTTGAGGGTGCTCCAAGTATTTGCCAATCAGTTGAAGCGAATATCGAAGGCAAAGTAACTTCGATGTCTCAAGATGCATCAACAAACCATATGATATTTGAGTTTGCATTCTTTCGTGATCAAATTGCATCTAAAGAATTTGCAATATGCCATGAACATCTTGATCTGGCGATAGCGGTATCAAAAGTACTCAATAAATCGAGAAACGATGTCGGTATATCTTTTGAATAATGATGTTAGTTTGAAATAATATAGTAATTTGAAAGACTTTGATGATTGCGACTTTTTAATCGTCGCAATCTATTTAAGGACTTTAGCTTATTAAGCCGCGTTACTTTTTTGAAGTGCTCTTGAGATAGAGTTTAGTAATTCAGGCACATCCATCTTTGGTAGTATGACTTCGATAAAGGCAAGTTGATTGCAATTTTCGGCTTCTTTCAACACTTGTTGTAACTGTTCTGACTCAGTCACCTTTCTTATCAGTGCCGGATTTTCATTCGCTAAAGCTTGTAATAATAATGTCCAATTCCACAAGGTAATATCATTGTAACGTTGCTCAGGGCCATGAATTGCACGTTCAACGGTATACCCCTCATTATTTAATAAAAATATGATTGGTTTTAGTCCGTCACGTAGCATTGTTCCCAATTCTTGAACTGAAAATTGTGCCGCACCATCACCGACTAAAAGGATAACTCGGCGATCAGGCTCCGCTGTTTGAGTGCCAAATGTAGCGGCTAAGGAAAAACCAATTGAAGCCCACAAGGATTGAACGATAAATTTACAACCTTGCGGCAAAGTGAGTGTCGCGGCACCAAAACAAGACGTTCCTTGCTCGACAATCACAATATCATCTGGACGTAAGAAACCCTGAATTTGATGCCAGAAAAGGCGTTGAGTGAGTTTACTTCCATTAATATTTGCTTGTTTTGGGCGATTAATAGTGGGTAATTGCCACTGTTTTATTAGAGATAAGCTCAGCTGGTGGAGTGCTTTAATGGCTTCTTGCATTGGGATCTGAGTAAAGACCTGTTGCCCAATTCTTGCTTCATGGGGGTGGATATTGATGCATCCATTTTCGGGTAATTGATGGCTAAATCCCGCTGTAGCGGTATCAATGAACAGCACACCGACATTGATTATAACGTCGGTATCTTCTATCCATCGTTTCACTTGTGGTTCGCTAGCCGCACCGATGCATGTTCCGGTAAAACTGGCTCGAGTTTCATCGACTGCACCTTTACCAAATAGCAAAGTAGAATGGGGAATTGGAACTTCTTTCATCCATTGATCTAGCACTTCGTTAGCGTTAAAGCGTTCGACGAGAAAACCCGCAAGTAGTGAGACTTTATGTGCTGATTGTAATTTTTCACGCGCTGCATTGATAAAGTTTTCCAGTGATTTTTTTGATAAATTGATTTGAGGTAACTTCATTGGTGCAGGTTTGGAGATCAAAGGCATTTCGGCAACATCACAAGGAAGAACTAGGTGTACAGGGCGATGCTCCGTTAATGCAATCGTGATGAGACGATCAATTTCTGTCGCGGCGTTATCAAAAGTAAGACAAGCTTGGGCTACAGTGACCTCTTGTGCCATACGGGTAAAATGGCCGAAATCCCCATCTCCTAACGAATGATGTAATAAACAGCCTACCCGCTGAGCGCGTAGTGCAGGTGCGCCAACAATATGAATGATAGGGAGATATTCAGCATAGGAGCCGGCTATGCCATTTATAGCGCTTAATTCCCCGACACCAAAGGTGGTAAGTAGCGCTGCTGCTGGTTTGCAGCGTGCATAACCATCCGCAGCATAGGCTGCATTGAGTTCGTTAGCACAGCCAACCCAAGTTATTTTGGGGTGGTCAATAACATGATCGAGAAACTGTAGATTGTAATCTCCCGGTACGCCAAAGAAATGATGAATGCCAATTTCAGCCAAACGATCGAGAAGGTAATCTGCTACTGCATAATTTTTGCTCATGGTCATAACCTGTCAATAAACGTGAATTGCTTAACATTGAACAAGAACGTGATTGATGTGATCTTTGCGGCGGCCAATATTTTTAAATACTCACAATTACTCGGATATTAAATTTAGAGCGATATGCATGGCTAAAGATCCGAAAAGCATGGTGAGAATAAGAATGTGAGAAGAAATTTTGGCGCATCACAGAAAACGCTGGTCAAAAATCTTGTTGCGTAGGGCGTAAGACGATTTCATTGATATCGACATTGGGTGGTTGTTCAAGCGCATAAGCAATAGCGCGTGCAACTGAATCTGCAGGGATAGCTTGTTTATAAAATTCTTGTAAAAATGATGCGCTTTCGGGGTCTGAGCTGCCGAATTTTAATTCTGACTCGACGACACCTGGGCAAATTGTTGTCGTTCTAATTTTTCCACCAACCTCATGGCGTAACCCTTCTGATATTGCCCGTACAGCATATTTTGTTCCGCTATAAACTGTACCGCCGGGACTGAAAACTTTGACGCCAGCTACCGAAGAAATATTAATAAAATGGCCTTCATTTTGCTTTTCAAATACCGGTAGTACTTCAGCGATACCGTATAGCAGTCCTTTTACATTGACATCAATCATTCGTTCCCACTCATCAACTTTTGCTTTGTGCATGGGAGCTATCGCCATCAATCCTGCATTATTAATTAACACATCGATTCGACCAAACTGAGTGAGAGTTTGATTGACCATATTTTTCACATCAGCATGTTGAGTAACATCAGTTTGTACGACGAGGGCTTTGCCGCCAGCGGCGATACAGTCTTTCGCGAGTATATCAAGATGTTCTTTACGACGAGCCGCAAGTACTAGGGTTGCTCCGAGAGTGGCAAGATAGCGTGCTGTTGCAGCACCTAGCCCACTACTAGCGCCGGTAATAATGATGATTTTACCTGAAATCTGTCCCATTGTTTTTTCCTGTTAATTTAGCGAAATTGAATTATTTTTCAATTTAATCAACATGATAAATTTAGAGTGAATTTTTTTCGCTTATTTTAAGTAAGAGGCTGGCGATGCCATTGATTGTCAACGCCAGAATTCACACTAGCCAGTTGATATATAGGCTGGTTAATATTTACTTAATCAATAACGGCTTCAACAATGGAGACGTAGCAGCCTGTATTAATGATGCGATTCAATTTCAATCCCGCACTTTTTAACAAAACTTTGAGCTCATCTTCACTGCGTGTTTGTCCGCCGTCAAAACTAGCTAATAGCAACAGATCGATTTCGTTACCGCCATGCCAAGTATTTCCTTTTGGTATAACGGGCTCCATGATGAGTAATTTGGAGTTTTCATGCATAGCGTTTCGGCAGCAGCGTAATATGGCTCTGGCTTGCTCTTCGGGCCAATCCATCGTGATGTATTTCAATAGATAAATATCTGCGGTAGGGCAAGACTCAAAGAAGCTACCGGGTTGTGTTTTCCAGCGCGAGTCATCACCTAATTCTTTAAGACGGTTTCGGGTTAATATCTCGGGTTGATCAAATAAAATACCCTGTAAAGTTGGGTTATTACGAAGTACATTTAATAGCAATCCTCCCATACCACCTGCAATATCGACTACTGTTGCATTTTTTGGGAAATCGTAGGCTTGGACTAAAAAATAATTTTCTACCGCAGACATGGAGGACATGCCAGTATGAAAGTCATATCCATCTCTTTGATTTTCTTTTTTCGACCAATATTCATAGAACGACATGCCGTATAAATTTTTAAAAGAAGATTCGCTACGTAGACTATCGACAAGATCCCCTAATGGGGACCAAAAGGTCTCATCGGTGAGCATTAATATTGCGGAGCATAAAGATTGAGGTGCATCTGAACGAAGAAACTCAGCCTCTGGTGTTAATGCAAATTTGTTATCACTAGTTTCTTTAAAGATCCTTTTAGAGGCTAACATTCTCATGACACGAAATAATTTTTTACTATCCACATTCACTTCTTTTGCGAGGTAATCTACTGTTTTTTCTCCATCTTTAAGATAATCGGCTATACCTAATACTGCTGCCGCGCGTAGCGAAGCTTGAAAAGTAAACCCCATCGCTTGCTCTAATACATAGACTGCCGCTGCATCATTTTTAGATATATCAATACTATTATTTACCATGATATTAGTTCCTCGTTGAATTATTTATGGAAAACACATTTAGTAGTAAAATAATTAGATTAATTTTTCGCTGTATTAATGGCCGTAATTTGGTTATCAATAATACGTAACTTATTGTTAAGTATATATTGTGTAGATGTACTCACTTATAGTTATATATTTTAAATATAAAATTATTTATGTGTGAATATGGTTAAATTTGAGGGTTTAATATCTCCATGAAATTAATGCATCAAAAATAATTGCAGTATTAATAAATGCTGATAAGTATAATATGATATAAAATTAAATAAGTATTATTATATTTCATATGAATTCAATTCTGGTGTTTTTTATTATAAAGTCAAGGTGGAGTTATCATGGAATAAGTGTTTTTACTTGCTAACTATTTAAATAAAAAGGAAAAATGATATTAAATTATTTTTAATTATTTTTTAGTTAATAATTTTAAAATAAATAAAATCAATCGTAAATAATTGATTTTAATGTAATAATTTGGTTGGCTGATCGAGGTGGTTTAGGGGGGGGTCTACAATGATATTGTTTCCATAGAAATAATATTATTGAGTTATAAATTTACAATGAAATTAGATTTAAACTTACTGGAAATTAAAATATTAACACTGAATTTTTTGATCATTTTAAAATTAATTTATTGGGTGATGATAATCTTGGTTTATATTTACATGAATTATAATTTATTGAGGTTTTTATTAAGTGGGGTAAATTTAAATATTAGAAAATAGAAGTTAGAATAGTAGTGTTGATGGTTTAATTTGTATGGAATTGATATTTAGGAATGCTTCAATAAGTACGTTATTAGAGGAGGGAGCGTTGGCTAAATTAATTCTTATTGTGAGGTAATAGCTGTATAAGAATAGGCTGTTTTGTTATCAAAACGAATATGTAGAAGAATATTAGATTAAAAAACGATTTAATTTAGTATTCTTCTACAGCTTTCAAATTCAATGATATCAAAAATCTATATAGATAATGAGACCTCAGTATTATTTTTTATTATTGGTAATAGCTATACAATAAATATTTAGTACTGAGATATATTGAGAATAACTGTTACTAATTTTGGCGCATTAAGGCATAGCGATTAAGAAGTTGCTTAAAGTGATTGTCAATACGTTGATATTCAGACTCTGCAACGGTCCCTTGTGCTTTTTGCGTTTCTAAACGTCGTAATTCCTCTTCTAATGGTAAACCTTGATTAAAATGTTGTCGTGCATTGAAAATGATTGTTTTTAATTCAGAGCCAGTAATGTAGCTGCGGGGTTTACCATCAAGGCTATCTAATCGCACACTTAGTTTATTCAACTGCTCCATACCTTCTGACCATTGATTAAGCCGATTTTCAGCAAATGCATTAGTTTGTATATTTTGTTGCCATTTTTCAGTAAAGGTACTGACGTCAGCATGATCGCCATATTGTTGCTCTAGATAATTGACCATATTGAGGCCATATTGTTGTGTCCAAATCGGTGAGAGTGATTCTAATTCAAGTAGATAGTTGTCCACCATGGCTAATTTTTCAACTGAGAAAGAGCTTAGTTGTGTTTTATTAGGTTGTAATTGCTGATCTAGGAGAGCAACAATATTTGGCGTAAATTCAGGAAGCTTGGGTAGCACTTGCCCTAATTCAGTTGTTTTTTCCCATGGCGATAATGTATAAAATGTTGCAGCGCAAGCAATACCAGTGATCAAAATTCCTAATGATAATCCAAATCCCATTCCTTGGCGAAATGACCGTTTATTTTTTATTTCTTGCGGGTTTGGTGTTTTCAGATTATCAATATTTGGGGTTAATGTAGCATTTGCCTTGATAGAAATTGGTGCTGCGGCAGTTCGAGCATGAAATGTGGAAGGGGAAGTTTTAGGAATTTGTAATGGGGTTGAAGGAATAAAACCATTATCTGGGACATCGGTATTTTCTAACTGTCGCGCTTGTGTGGTGAGTAAATTTTGTAATCGCTCAAGCTGTGTTAGGTGTTTTAATTCTAATGTTTGTAGTTGTTGGCCTATTTTTGCTAAGGTTGATTCTGCTTGATAGAGCGCAGCTAAATCGCTATAAACAGGCGTCATTCCACGTAATCCCGCAATCAGCTGCTGACTGAGTGTTGATAAAATCTCAACTCTAGCATGGGTTTGTAACGGCCAAATTGTTTGCCAATGTTGATTAAGTAAAGTATGCAGTAATGATAGTCCTTCATTTAGCCCATCAATTCCTGCTTGGTGTTGGCGGATCAATATAAACCAAGTAGTTGTTTGAAGATCTGCACCGTTTTGATTAAATATCGAAAGGCATAATCCATGTGCTCTAGCCCAATCAATATCTGGGCGAGCGGGGTGAAAACGTTTATTCAGCTCTTCTTTTAATGCTGAAAAATCACTGAATGTACGTGGGTCGCCGCCTGGGCGTAAGGTGTTTAAATCAGAATTCATAGTCATCTCGAAAGGGGGAAGTTAACCTGAAATTAATCGAATTGTTTTTTCAAATGATGAAGTAAAACGCGCCCATCAGGTACAAACTCGGTACCGTAACGAATAAGCCCTCGTTGATGAAGCTCTACATCAAGGGAGTATCGCAATGTGCCAAAGGTATCTTGTGGCAGTAAAACGAGGGAGACTGTTTTTATTCGAGGTTCGTATTTAATTAATGTTGTAGATAGAATATTCATCATGTTGTGAGCGGTACCAGGAAGCCCTTGGATCATCTTGCTCATATCGGGTAAACCGTAGTCTGGTAAATGCGCAATGCTCCCTGCTCGTGAGTTTAGGATACGACGAATGTTATCCATAACAGATAAAATTAATTGCTCTTCTTCACTTATGGCATCAAGGGGCAATCCTCCTGAAAAATATCCAGTGAGCATCTCATAGAGAGAGGGTTGGGTCATAATTTGTCACTTCCTAATGGATTAAGCGTCATTGTTTGTTCTAAAAGTACTAATTTACGAGGTTCATCAGGTAGTAAGCGTTTTTTCGGAATAACCACACGCCAATCATCAGTAATGAGGTCTGGATTATTGAACATGACCGCAATAGCCACAAATTCAGCGCCTTCTTCTAATGGCATATCTAAAGATATTGATTCACCTGGGCGGATGCGAATATCTTTTTGTATGAGGAGTGATGATTTTAGTACTTCACTGTCTTTAGCAAACAACGTGGCGTAATCGCTATTATTAAAACTATCGGCATTTTTTAATTGATAAACTCGAATGATGGTCGATAACGAGGTGCCATTATCATCATTATTTAGGGCTTCACGTGCGACAAAATCTAAATGTACTACTTTGATTTGTTTGTAAAAAATTGACTTTGCCACATCGCTAGTACCATCCCCGATCATTTGGGTGAGTCCACATCCTGTTAAGTTTAGGGCTGCAATTAAAAGTAACGAAAAAGGCGCATAAGGAAAATAGGTTGCTTTCATCGGGTGGGTCTCATGGTTAGAATCGATAATTGGCGTAGTTAGCATTGTCAGAATGTTGATCGTGTCGCAGATGAGGTTGCAGACGCTGATAAAGTCCCAGACCAATCGTGATATCGGTATCCGTTAATTGACTGTGTGTTGATTGAACACGCATGGCGGCAGTCCGACCTAGCTGAACACCTTGGTGTGATTTTGCATTTAACGCTGCATTCGGCAGTAAAGATCTCGGCAGCGTTAAACTGAGCCGTGCATTGACTCTTGCCCCAAGGTATACATGCAGCAATGCCATTAAATCTTGATACAGTTGTCCATCCGGCAGCCAGCCTCGCGCTTCTTCAACATTATGGGTATGAAGTTGAATGAGAATTTGGCTGTTTACATCAATAGCGTATTGGCCCAATACCGGTTTGTTGGTTAAGTTTAGCGGCTGCTTGCATGACAGCGCTGTAATACTTTTTTGCTCAATTCGTCTTGCATCATGGGGCTTTATACGAACAGTAGTATTGGGCGCTAATAAAGCGACTAATGAGCCCACGCCTTCAGCTGTACGAGTCGGTAAACGCATTGTCCCGAGCAGGGCTAAAAAACGTGAAAGTGGGGCTTGTACACGGCTGGCACTTCCTGGGATACCTAATCCAATCAATCCATATAGGTATTGTGATGTTTCATCCGCTCCCCCGGCCTCGAAGGTGGCGGGATAAGAGTATTTACGCCAAATTCGATAAAATTGGGTCGTTAGTCGGTGGTTAAAAATATCAAGAAAATCGGTTAGGGCTTCTGTGCCATCACGATGCTGAGCAACATCATCTAAGTAAGAGGTGGGCAATGGGGAAGTTACACCATAAAGCCCTAAAAAGGTAGTGCGGATGCTCGGCGTTGAATTGCCTCGATAACGATCTTCTTTATCCGTTCCTTTTATTTCAGTAACCGGGAAACCCATCCCTCGATGAGGACGGAAACGAATTGGATCTTCTTTTGGATCTTGAGTGCTGCCTAAAGGTGGTAAGGTTGCATTGGTTTGTTCAATTAATTGGCAAAAGCGATAAAAATTAATTGAAGGCAGTTTTTCACCAAGTGCTTCAATTACCGGAGTCGCTGAAGATTGTGGTTTTCTGTCCATTGCAGACGTTTTCCTGTAGGTAAAATATGTAAAGTCAGTTGGTTAAACAGGTGAACATCCGTATACAGCTCAAAAAAGCGGTTTAACATTTCGCCAAACAAATGGATATCACCTTCGCCGTTGAAACCGTTGCTGTCCAGTGTGATTTCAATTGCGATACCGCGTTGCAAAAATCCCTTTTCAAAACGTTCAATTAAGTGATGTTCAACTTGAATAATGGCTTCAAGTTGGCGTTTATTCATGTCATCTTCACGCCAGTCATACAGTGCCAGCGTGCCACGTAATACCTCAGCATTATCCATCATATTAAGGAAGCTCGCGCCTAAATGACTGAGAACGCGCCAGTGAAATCGGTCTTCTACGGGGGGATAGCTAGGCAATGTCGGTTTGCATAAATTGCGAACGGTGAGCGGCACTTGCATTGTTTGTTCTGTTCTATCGAGTAAGGTACTTTGCAGGGATTTACGCGGTAGTTGTCCGTTGGTGCCCGTCAGTTGAAGTGATAGGGTTTCGCTTTCTAGTGCGCTGGCGACAGTGCGATCTTCGCCACCTAAAATCAGCCAAGTATCGTGCAAGCCAGAGACACCGCGTTTTACTCTTGTATGATAATAATGTTCTGGTGCATTATGGCGCAGCATCCCACCACGATGTCGAAAACTGGTGAAGGGAACATAATTGATATGCTCATTTCGCCGCGTCCCATGGACGTTATCGACAGAATAAATTTCGGTATGACCATCTTGTAAGCGGCGTGGGCGAAGCAGGTACTCACTCTCAAGTCCATTTACGGTGAGTGGATCCGCTTCAACATTGAATAAATTAATAACAGGAACACAGTGAAGTTTAATGTTTTCAGTGGTTAGCGCTAAATCATTATCCCACGGTGTATTTAGTACAATATCCAGTTCAAATTGACGTGTATTTTCCGGAAAGTGAATATCCCCTAATCCATTTAAATTCACAAACAGGAATTTTTCACGAAAAGTAAAATATTCAAGAAGTAATTGATAACCACTAAACGTGGTGTCTCCTTTAGGCCATAAACTGTCATTTTCTGCAAATCCACCCGGTGAAAACCAGAGCGGTAAAGCAATGCGATCTGAGGCTGAGGGTAATTTCAACCAAGTTGCCGCAACCTGTTTGGTTAATGCCAAATGAAGCGCGTAGGTTGTTGGAATATCCCCTGCTAAGTAGAGAGATAGGGCGTTTAATGAGGTTTGTGACCAATCTATCATTTCACTACATTGAAAGGATAGACGAATAACTGAGCGCCCATCGGGCTCTGTTGCTAAATTAACCGTTGTCAGTTTTACTGGATTGAGCGGAAGGTCACGGGTAGTTCGATAGCGGCAGACGGTTTTTTTTGTGCCAATCGGACGTGACAATACCTCAAAATGAGCGGGAACAGCACCGCTTATCTTCATAAGGTTAATGCTTGGCGCTAGCTCAACAATGGATAAAGACGGAATAGTTTGCAGGTAATGTGGCCATAATAAACTCACCAGTCCTTCTGTGAGTTCAGGAAGGTCATCATCAATTTTTTGCCGTAATTGCCCCATTGAAAAAGCAAAACCTTCAAATAGGCGTTCAACAAAGGGATCAGGGGTACCGGCCTTATCTAAATCAAGCATCGCTGCTCTATCTGGGTGTGCCTGTGCGAATTCTTTCGCTGCTTCACGCAGATAACGCATTTCCGCATCATAGTAACGGAGAGTTAAATCATCCATTCTTCATTCTCTATTTTTTAATATTAAGGATATAAAACAAGGGCTCGCACAGGATCTATTCGGGTTAATTCGGCTAATAAACTCGCCATTTGTGGTTGTAAGCTTGTTTTATCGGTATTACGTTGCGCTTTATTGCGCAATAAATGCAGTTGGCGTGCCTTAACTTCAAAAATATATTGAGGCTCCCAGCCAGATAGTGACATATGACTAGCTTCGCTATCCAATTCACACAGCAAATTGAGTGCTAGGTCATGACGTGAAAATTGTTCGGCAACACGTGCCATAATCAACTGTAATAACCATTTTTGCCGAGGTGTGCGGATATCGGGACGGTGCATTAGCCAAACTAATGCAGCTTCAATACCTTCGTTATCGGCTTGGGTAAGAGCTTCTTGCTCAAGTGCTAACACTGACGCATCATCTGTTTGTAGAGATTGATGTGCAGGGAAGTTGTGTAATGAGGTGGCGTTCTCTTCAAGAATGTGTTGTTTAATCCAATTGAGCGTGACTTCATCAGAAAATGGTGTGCCATCTTCCCATGCTAAGGTTTCTAAACCGGGTAAACGTGTTAGAAACTGTTTTAAATCTGATGCAATAACCGCGGCCCATCCATCCCAAGGTGCGGGGGACTTACTCAAGGCTTGATGTAAATACCATTGCACATCTAACCAAAAATGGTTAACACCTTCCGCAAATAATCGGTCGGCCTGTTCGATTAATTCTAACCAACTTTGTTGTAAATAGAGGCGTTTAAGTTGGGATTTAGCATCAGAACGAGGTGGTGCGAGTCGCGTACAACCTTGTTGATTTTGTGGCGGGGCTTGGTGCAAGGTATCCCAACGAACAGATTTCATTAGGCGATGACCCGCAAGCCAGCCGTCAGGCTGATTACGTAAATAGCCAGCAAGGACTTTAGCTTGATCTAATAGTTCTCGACCAGACTGTATTGGCGCCATCAAATTAGTTTGTGTATTGGAGGAGAGCACTTGTGTTGGCCGAGAACTTTCTGAAGCACGCATATTTTGTGGAACAACACTATTTGCACCACCCGATAGCGCTAAGCGTTTTTCTAATGCTCTTAATAGTGAAGATAACTGCGGACGGCTTGCTTCATCCCAAGTGGTAAATTCATCGAGTAACACACCAAATAACGCCACAATGCGTGAAAACTCGTTTTGATCTACTTCAGGGTAGAGGGATAAGCTGTCTAAAACACGCTGGCCGGCTAGCCATTCGAGTGCAGATTTACGACTATTTGGCCGTGCTGGTAGCAAGGTATCATGATAGCGAGTGACTAAACCTGCTAATAAGCCGAGTGAATCGGCAAGACCCGTTTCGCCTTCTTTGTGCAAGCGAGCCCAGATGTAATAGGTGACAACACGCACATCTTTGCACGTTGTGGTCAGCAACTTTTCAGCTAATGTACAAATAAGGTCAGTATCGGCGCCAGAAAGCTTGTTAACTTCTTCCCGCATCCGTTCAAAATCATCATCATAACCGGGGTCTTCACCGACAGGAGACTCTGGTGTAATCGGTAATAACCAACGTTCCCATAAGGCAATTTGTTGCTCTGCAAGGGGCTTTTCATCTTGGGGATTTTCGGCGAAACACATTGTCCGTAATGACGTTAATACTGGCATAACTGGTTTTCCTCGGAGCCGTTAATCTAAGAAGATTTGTTCAGGAAGCACAAAATTACGTAATTTCAGAAGGGCAAGAGGGCCATCACCCATTTCAGTACGTAAGGTATAAGATAAGTTAGTATCACCTAAAGTTTTCCATGAAACGGTGTAACTGCTAGTGCTCCCTGCATAAGGCGTGATGGTAGCGGTTTCTAATAACCGAATAATGCCCCAGACGCCGCGGTAATCACCATATAATCGTGTGCCAGTCGTTGTGGTCATCCAGCTGAGCGATGCCCCCGAGGCAATGGTATCAGCAGGCCAAGCAAATCGCTGCCATTCAGGGAATTGGTTATCGTAAGTGAGCGTTTGCTTATCAATAACTAGTTTTGTTTGCATAACGTGTTTACTGGTGCCTGGGCGCATTTCAAAATAGAGACGTGCCTCACCATTGGCAAACGCTACATCTCCCAGATAACTTAAGGTGTCTAACGCTTTGATAAATTCAGGATTAAAACGCAATCCTTGCGCATTGCTGCTGTTTGGCACCCAATGATTGCCTTCTTTACGTAACACACCTTTTAAACGAGTTTCTAAGAATCGTTGAATTCGTCCATTATCTGGTCGTAGATATTGCGCCATGAGAGGAAGAGAAACCTCGCTTTGCGTGTCTTTGAAAGGATAACGACCACCAAAAGCGGTATTCCAATCATTCACAATCGCACTTTGCCATTCACTATTAATACCTTGTGCCGTTGGTGCTAAAAGCTGTTGCCAAGCTTGGGTCATCGGTTGAACTAACAAGGTATCCCCAAAGCTGTTCCACTCTTGCCCTAAGCTGGCGGCAATTAAACTGCCGTAGTCGCGAGTTTCCGATAAATCGACACTTTTACCTTCAAAAACACTTTGTGCTAGCGCTTGAGACATCGCTTGTGGATCGGGAGCGCTGACAACTTGTTGTAACTTCAAACGAACACGAGTTACTCGAGTTAAATAAGCTTGTAAACTCAAATTATCGTTATTTGCTGTACTGGCTTGTGGGTCAGTAAAATTGAGAATGGGACCAAATACTGGCTCTAGCGGTCCCGTAAACTCCGCCTTTTGACTAATTACCGGTTGTTGTTCTTTATTCAATAAGTCTTTTGCTGAACTCATGAATGAATCGGCCAGTTTTTGTTGCTGGCGGCCGGTTTTGCCTTGGTAAGATAGTGTATTCATCAACGCAATAATTGGCGATTGACGAATGTCACTCATCAATGTTAGTTGGTCGATAGTATCTGATAAACTGTCGGTATGACGCCATTGAAGACTGTTGAGGAAATTCAACCAACTTCCGGCAAAATCAGAGAAATAACGGTCAGTTAGACGCTGTTTTAATTGTTCAGGGGAAATCTCGCTATCGAGCGTATGTTGATTGTCACTGAGCACCCAATCAATTTCTTCACGGCGTTCCTCGACAACACGTTTAATCGCCGGCTCAATTGACTCTTCCCATGCTTTGCGAGTGAAGATCCCCGGTATAAATTCATCGGTTGTGAACAGAAAACTCACATCTGTTTCAGCGACCATGTCGTCTAGCGTCATATCAGAAAAGCTATTTTTAGCCTGTTGAAGAATCTTTTGATAAAGCGCGGATTCACCACTGCGTTGGCCAATTTGACGAATAAGTAGCGTACGACTATTGCTGATTAACGACCGATTAGGACGAATAGCCCAGTCAGGGTGCTGAGGTAACTGTTCTGCGTAGAACATCAACAGTTCTTTACCCAGCGTTTGCCATTCGCCATCATCGATGCCGGATTGATGGGGTAGAGTCGATAAAACGGTATCTGTAAAAAAGGTCGGTTCCATGCGTTCTGGCGCACTCATCATCAAATAAGCTTTTAACACCTGATAGGCACTTTGAGAGGCTTCGGCGCGCTCAGTACTGTCTGGTGGAAGTTGAGCAAAGGCTTGTAATTGCTGAGTTAACTGTTGGTTGACTGTATTACTCAATAACGGTAGTAAAGACTGCTGATAAACAGGCCATAATTGTGCTAAGAGTGCATCATTAGTGTTTAAACCAAATCGAAGCCATAACGGCACTGAAGTTTTTTCACGATGACTGAGTACACCTAGTGTTTGTTGAAAATCATACTGGGCTTTAAGACGTACCGTTTCCGTCAGTTTGGGATCAGCGGCGGCAGCAGCATTATATTGGCTGGTATTAATCAGCTGACGATTCGTTAAATAAGAGGCCACCATACCGATGCCCCAGAGTACCATTGCCGTCGCGGCGGTATATTGGACGACGCGTTGTGAATTAATACCGAGTGCAGTCGGTTTAAGTGAATTGGCTAATTCGGACTGCACGGCAAGCCAACTTTGCCAACGACTATCGGGCTGCCAACTGTGGGGCAGTAATTGTACCGGCGCTGCTGTCGCGGGGGTACTAAAAGCCACGCCTGCAAAAGGTAGTGCACGAAAACCGGATAACAGCGGCGCTATTGATGTTGCGAGTTTTTGGCTTCCACCCGTACGCAACGATTGCGCTAAGGTGAGTAAATAGGTATGCGTTTGCTGCTTTAATAGGGCAAGCGTGCCTTGTTGAGTCAGTGCTGGCAATAAGCTTAACAGCGCGGGCGATAATGTTTCTGGCGTTCCACCGGGTTCCGTTAAACACAACACTGATGGCGTTTCTGCGGCACTAATATGCGGACCATCGCTGACACTCCATAGCCACACAGGAGCGCGCCAACCCAACGCTTGAAATAAGTTATGCAGATAACGCCCTGCCATATCAGCAGTAGCGGTATTGAGGTGATTAAAGGATAAAGAAGCTTCTAGTGGCTGCAAAGAAAGGCTGTTTTCATTGACCCAAATCACGCCATCCAGAGGGCGACGACGGCGCAGGTGTTTTAAGGTATCAATTTGCTGTTGATTGATTTCTCTACCAACATCACCCCCGTAGATTAATACAGTACCATCGGATTCTTGCCATTGTTCACTTGTGAGTTTAGGCGCTAGTTTTTCAACGGCAGAAGCGGGGCCGATGAGGAGATTGATGGTGACTTTTTTACGCCAGAAAGTGCCGTATAACGAATTCATAGACTGAATGATTTCATCGCTCAGTTTTTTTGTATTTTGTAATGAAATTTCGCTATTAGATTGATTTTGCTTAGTCGGCTTATAGGTAGCTTGCTGTATTTTCTGTTTTAATCTGTTTAAGCTTGGATAGAATATGATAGCTAAGATGGATATAAATGAAATGGATGTAACTGAAATAATTAGATTAGTTAAATCAAATGGATTGCGTTGATAGAATATAAACGCAATTATTGAAACTAAAATAAGAGCAACTAATAGGAAAATAAATAATTTCCAACGTGGGTAAGTTGTTAATGATTTTTTCATACTATGACCTGTTACTGATGTAGACAGCGTAGCCTGAATCATCTTGGTTAAAGTGAATGAGAACTTGATCTTCTTGTGTCTTTTTTGATATATCGGTCAATAGGGATATATAGGTGAAAAATGCTTCTTTATGTGGTGTTGAGTAGAAGGTATCTAAAATATAGACAGGGTGATTTTTATCATACTTTATTGTTTTATCAGAATATGCAATAATTAATTTTTCAATCAGCTCTTGTTTTGTATTTGATACCCATGTTTGAAACTTATGTCCTCTAGATATCCCACTGTATTCGATATATTTATTAATTTCATTATCAAAATCAGTTAGTACAATAGGCATAACTCTTTCTATTTTTATGTTTTCGATTGATGAAGTAATTAAATTATTTTTAGATGAAAATAATTGTGCGGATATAAATTCACTATGATCTTTTTTTGATTGAGCGGTAATGATTAAGAAAAAATCATTTTCATTATGTTCAGAAAATATTTCTTGATTTTTATTTTTTTTAATTGGAAATATATCCCACTGATTAAATATCATTTCGTCTAAATGTAAATGGTTGCTTTCATTTATTAAATATATATTAGATAAGTGATTTTTATAATAAGGATGTTTGGTTTCTAAATCATTATCAATGTTAGATAGTAATGATTCATTAAACTCTTGGTTATTAAATAGTGGGCGAGACTTGTCAGGATACATAGGTATTGATTCCGCATCTGTTAGAAAAACATCTGCTCCATCTTTGTCTGGGGTATAAATAACATTGGCGAGAATGGTTATGGATGATTGACACCAAGCTTGCCAGTCATTTTTAGTGATTTTTTTTTCGTTCTCCCAATTATTATATGAAACAACTGAGTTTTGATAACGTAAAAATAAAAAACCACCGAGTAAAAAAAATATTATAGTAATGGCTGGGATTGTGTATAGCAAAAAAATAAATTTACTCTCATTCTCTAAGCTTAAACTATAAATATAACTTACTGTAATGATAGTGATTAAAAATGAAATTATAATTTTATACTTAGGCTTGGTTAAAAGGTGCTTATCTGGAATGGTTGGAATTTCCCAATTCATGGCATTGATATCCTTTTCATCACTTACATTACACTGACTGTAGGTTCTGAGCTTATTACATGACAACCACAAGCACATAAGCACTGATCAACTACAATGGCTTTACCATCTTCAAAGGCAGAATTAGAACCTTCAACAATAGTATTTTTTCCATGTTTAGGGCACGAAATTACATCGCCAACAAGTGCTACCTGTTTACCATTGATATACATTGTTGACGAGGCTGAAATTACATTCCCCCCATGTGTGTTTTTATCACCTAAACAAACAAATCCTTTCATCTTGTACCTATTTTATTAATGATGTTAATAGATTATTAATTTAATTTAGAGTCCTTTCGCTTTACAGTCATTATCACTTAGTAAACTCAGATTGATTTTTATATCTTTATTTTCAAGCTCAGGTATTAGTAACGGATGACCATCTTTATCTAAACGTCCATAATAGTCTTTATTTTCTGCGGTTATTTTATAGCATTGTCCATCTGAGCTTGTATTCGAAAATGGATTTTCAATAGTGATGTTTTTATTTCTTTCTACTACCGTGGGTTTTGTATTACAAGCAGTTATAAAACTTGTGAGTATAAGTGGTATAGTTAAAAATAGAGCTTTATTATATTTTTTCATTAAATATCTCTTTGGATTATAAGAGTGAGTTTTTATATAGTAATAGATTACATAATTACTACAGTGTTGGGGGATACTAAATATTCTAGTTAGTAGACATATTAAAACGCATTTGGTCGATAACGTAATGAATTCACGATGCGATCCCAAATTTCAACCATCTGCGCTTCGCTGTAACGAGTTTGTTTATACTTACTATTAAGACCCAGTTTTATTAATGGTTTAGAGGCTGTTGCGACGGCTTCATTGGCATAGAGAGTAAAATCATATATTTGTAACTGTTTATTATCATAGTTTTGAACTCCTTCGAAAAGCCATGCTTCAAGAGGAATACCATTCGGAATTAAACTATATTTTTTAAGCGTTCTCATTCCTGAATTTTCAAGGGCTTCATTAATCGCTTCACTCCGTCCAAAAAAGGTATCACCATCAGCAATCATAGTATTGTTTGTACTGGCGCCAAAAAGAAAATCATCATTTTTATAATTAAACCCAACAACGATCTTATGTTTATTACCATCATCTGTAATAAATCCATTCGGAATACACCACCCTTTAGCAGTCGGGATTTCATGGTCTAAACGCCCATTTAACCGCGAAATTAAGGAACGCATTGCCGCTAATTTGATGGGTTTTTGGTTTGATTGAAACTCTGTAAATCCTCTCGCTAAATATTGAGCTTTCCGTTTTTCATGTTTTTTATCCGAAAAATCCCTAAATTCAGTCGTAATAATAAAGGCAATATGATTAAGGTATACATGCGCTTCTAATTGACGATAAATATCATCTGAGCCTTCCTTATTTCTATCAAAAATCACACCTTGATTATTCGGTAATCGAATAATTTCCTTAATGAATGGCGCATTTTCAGGTTCATTCTCTGGGCTGTTCATTGCATCATTAAGCTCTTTTTCTCTCAACTCTATCCGTTGTTTAAACGCCGGCGGATAGATAAATTTGCTCTCTATTTTAAAATCATCATACGTCGCCTTGTTTGTACCATTACTTAATGATTCAGGCACATCCACAACATAAACACCCACACATTGAGGTTTTGTTTTAGAAAATAAATCATCAACCATTATCGAGTCCTTCTGAATTAATGGGGCAGCATAAAAAGAGGGAATGAAAATCATCATTCCAAACCAAAAAGATAAGCTTGTTTTCATTAAGATAACGGAACCTCTTGCACTATTTTAGCTATCGCACGAAGTGTAAATTGCAACGCAGGGCGTTCATGAATATCGGCGAGATTTTTTACATCATAAGCCCCTTGATGGCTAACATTGGTTGCTAATACGCTCTTAATTGAGTAACCATTTTTAGCTTTAATAGCATTCAACGATTCCACCGGTACTGTACCATCGCCTGCCGTGTTGGATGGTTTCAGCTCATAAAATCGAGAACGATTGAACGGTAAAGGGACTTCATGGAAATTATTGGGATAAGTTTTATCACTGTCATGCATATTTTTGGGATGTGTTTTGGACGTAATATCCCATTTAACAAATCCATCCGAGGGAATTTCATTACCATAAAACACATAGGTGGTCGGATGATAATTAGCCTTTCCTAATTTAAAGATAAACTTTCGGACAGTTCCGTCCATAAGATCATTATAATCTTCCCAATTTTGCTGACTAACTAATTCATCTTTATCAATAATGTCGGACTCATACAATTTCCACCAAAGCGTTTGATTTAAATAGATTTCATTAAAAGGATCGCCATTTTTCGGTAATTGTAGATAATTACCATCCGGTTGTCCTTTTTCAATCCATAGCCATGGTGCGCCGTATTTATAATTAGGTGCTGGCAATAACTGCATTGGCGCTGGCGCGCGCGCAAGAACAGGCATTAATTCTTCTGCCGATTTACCCATGACAATACCCGCAGCACCTTCCTGCTTTCCTCCGACTTTCATTCGCCGATAGGCTGCAGGCGACCCTAAATCCGGTATCACCCCATGAATAATCCCGAGAATCTTATCTTTTGCACCGAGGATTTGAGAGGCATAACGCGCGACTAACCCCCCCATCGAATGGGTTACTAAAATCACTTTATTAACCGCGAGTCCGTGACCATGTTTTTCATCAGATTGATAATCTTGAAGGATTTTATCAATGTAATTCACCAGTTTTTCCGCCGAAACCGCATTGTCTTCCAACCAGTTATAGCCAAAAACATGTAACGGATATAAAAACTGTAAGAAATGGGACACTTCCGCGTCGGTCAACATCTCTTCTTTTTTATCTTCTGTGCCTAAAAATTTATTGCATAACTGACGAACAATACCATTTTCTTTGGGATTTTCACTCAGCCCACGCTGACCATCGGCACATCGTTTGACCGCTTTTTGCCAATCATCTAATAAGGCGGCTTGCAGTACGCTCAGCGTATTACCATAGCTAAAATGTAACACCTCCCCCCAGCCACGCGCTTTTCGCGTTGGCAATAACGCGCCATATTCCCCTTGACCGTCATCGGTGATACGGGAATAAATTTTAGTACTAATTTCGCCTCGGTCATCCACGACAGTCGTATCTGGGTTTAATAGTTTTTTACGCTCAGGACCTTTTAACTTAGCCCAGTCAAGATAAACTTGAATATCACTATCTCCACGCCAAATTGGCTCATCGTCTATAAATTCACCGCCTAATGCCTTCAAATTACTCCCCATGACACCCGGTAAAAAAATGACAGGAATAACTTTAGTCGGCGGCATCACGCACTTGGCTTGGGCATTGAAGGCTTTAGGTTGGAGTTTAAGGTCATCCCAATTGCAGGTTCCGTCATCATGCCATTTAGGGTGGTGATATGTTGTATGTTGGCATTCCTCAGGCATTATTTTGTCATTTGATTTATCTGTCATATAAATTCCTTTGGATTAAATGGACTTTACTATGGTTATTTTTTATCGTTAAGGTCAATTTTTAATCCGTCTAGCCCTAAACCTTTTCGCTCAGCTAAAATCCCTGATGCATCGCTAGAACTCGCGCTTTTAGTTCCCTCTGCGATAATGCCAACAGGGTGTGATAAATCAACGGGTTGATCGTCTATGATATTAACGAGCTGTGGATTAATCGCAAACTCAGAGCTTTCCCATGATTGCATCGCTTCATTCATGCTTTTACCGCCAAATTTTTGCCAAACCGCACCGCGTTCAATGATTTTATCAGGCGCAGCACACTCGACCGTACCGTCAGCAATTCGGATGTAACCGCCACCACTCGTTAGAATAATTTCTTTTTTAGCTTTGATGATCACTTTGCCATCATGGCTACTGATGCTCAAATCTTTCAATGCATCTAATGACATTTCATCATGTTGAGCTTCGATAGCGACTTTCCCTTGGTTTGCAAAGATTTTAATTCCTAATTTTTGCGCGAATAAACTAATAATCTCACCTGCTGCAACAGTGAATTTTTTAGCAATACTAAAGTCAGCGCTATTTTGTGCGGTGCTGATAATATTTTCACCAGAAGAAATTTGAATACTTTTAGGTGAGGTATGTGCAATGCCTTCTGGAGAGGAAACAAGCAATGCAGATTGCTTGAGTTCGTTAAGTGTTTCAGATAAAAGCGTATTTTGCGTTTGTAAATCAGCAAGTTCAGCCTTTGCAACATTGGCGGCTTCTTTAAGGGATTCGGTGAGCTGCTGAGCTTGTTTTAGCTGAGCAATCGCCTGTTCCATCGCCAGCACATCACCGCCGGCCTTGTCTTGCTTATCGGTACTGATAAACAACCCTTTACCGGCACGAATTGCACCCCAGCTATCGGTGCGTAATTCAAAACCATCACCGCGTTTTTCTCTTGAGCTATCAACTAAATGCCCTAAGTTGAGTTGCGTCTTACCGCCATACTCGGTGCTGATCTTAATATGTTCTTCGCCGCGTTTATCTTCCATGCGTAATTTGTTATTCGCCGGTGTGCGAATAATATTGCGGGTGTTATTTTTATCAGTGATGTGATCAGGGTGGCGTGAATCATGTAGGGCATGGGCAATATAGGGGCGGTCTGGGTCGCCTTCATGGAATGCAATGGCAACTTCAGTGCCTTGAATGAGTGGGAAATGCATACCGTAGGTATCGCCCGCATAAGGTTTTGCGAGGCGCACAGGCATACTTTCGTAGCCTTTTGCTTTGTCATCACGGTCAGCATCGAATTTTACCCAATAAAAACCATGCTCATTTTGATGGGCGTAGATATCATTTTCTTTGACGCTCGTGACTCGGGCCATTAATGTGCCCGCAATGACTGGACGTGGCTTGAGCACAGGACGCCAACACAACGCTTCTGTGTAGGGAACTGCATCAAAACGTACAGTTAAGGCTTTGTCGCGACTTGCTGTAAAACGTAGTCGAGTGAGTAAAATAGGGGTTTTATAGACTGAAGGTAATGTTGAGGTTAGTGAGTTGTCTTTGATACTAAGTACGAGTAATGGCATCAAATCAGCCGCACTACTTTCCCCACGTAAAAGCGTTTGACGAGTGAGGAAGCGCTCATGGTCAAGGCGCGCCCAAAAGTTGGCCGTTTCTGTTTCTGGGTGCAGTTTATCACCACGGGTAAGGTGACGGGCTTGGTAATGATAAACGTCACCATAGTTTATTTCTTGGCCATCACCACGCGTCATGTCTGCAACCGCAGAGATAAGCGTATCTTCCGCTAAACGGTGATTATAATCTTTGGCAAAGACATTGTTTTCGACCACCTGATGGCGTAACGATAACCCCCAAACACTGTCAGCATGGTTATCATTCAAGCCTGACGGGCTATTGAGCGGCAGTGTTTTATCATATACATAGCCACGCTGGCTGTCGGTAAAATGAATAACTTCAGTTTGGGTTTCATCTTGTAATCGGAAACTGTAAAAAACACCGATTTCACTGAGCAAGCGCTCTATAAATTGTTTGTCACTTTCATTGATTTGGTTAATTTGTTCGCGCTTGGGATAGGTTTTATCTAAGTTAAATTCAAACTCCCAACCTTTAAAATTGTGTTCTCGCAGGATCTGCTCAACCACTTCAGGAATAGATTGGTTGATAAAGAAACGATGAGAACGCATTTCATGGCGAAGTAATGCAAAAAAAGGTTCAATCACTAACTGGTAACGGGCTTCATCCGCAGAGCCAGATAAACGTCGAAAGTCGGTAACTGTACCGTGAACGCGCTTTGCTATCGTAGGTTGTGTGGCTAGCCCGATGAGTGAATCAACTGGAGGAGCGAAAGTGAGGCTAGCACTACGTCGCAACAGTTGCTGTGGTAATAAATCTTGAGCGGTACTGGTAAACGTGATTTGGTAACGATAGGTATCGCTGATGGCTTCGCGCCCAGTGAAATGTTCAACATCTAACAGTTCGCTACAACCTTGTACTTCAAGACGATAACGGTTTTGACCCTGAAGTAAGGATTTTGCGGTATCAATTAAGCTCATGAATTAGTCTCCAATATGCCATTATTTGATTCAGGTAACGCATCAATCTCACCCGTAAAACTCAACGTGATCCCGTCTTCTTCGCTATAATCTAAAGTGAGAGTGGTGGCTTGTTGTTGATTGGCTTGACGCATTAATAATTGCTGGCTGAGAACCGGCAGTATTTGTTGATTAAGCAAGCTGTCAATATTACGAGCACCACTGTCAGGAAGTAGGCAAGCACTCACCAATGTGTCATATAGCGCTTCTTCAATGACACCTGTGAGACGGTAGTGAGTATAGAGACGCTTAATCACGCTACTGAGTTTCATCTCGACAATTTTGCGCAGAGCAACAGGGCCAAGAGGGCGATAAATCAGCGTTTGGAAACGGGCGAGTAGTGCAGGTTGGAAGTGGTCGCGTAACGTTGGGCGTAACACTTCATGAAGCTCACTGTCGCTGGTTTCAGGTTGTTCTTCAAGTTGTTGCATTAACAAATCACTGCCTAGATTGGCTGTCATCAAGATAACGGTATTACGAAAATCAATTTCACGGCCTTCACCATCACGCATAAAACCGCGGTCAAAGACTTGATAAAAGAGGTTGAGGACATCGCGATGGGCTTTTTCGACCTCATCAAGAAGAACAACGCTATAAGGGCGTTTGCGAACGGCTTCGGTTAAAATTCCCCCTTGACCATATCCGACATAGCCCGGAGGAGAGCCTTTGAGTTGGCTAACGGTATGTGCTTCTTGGTATTCTGACATGTTGATGGTAATTAATGCTTTTTCACCACCAAACAGTTCATCAGCTAGGGCAAGAGCAGTTTCGGTTTTCCCGATACCACTTGGGCCGACGAGCAAGAATACGCCTTGCGGGCCATTTTCAGAGGCTAAGCCCGTTCTCGCTGCACGT
Organism: Providencia sp.; assembly: GCF_052096715.1. Taxonomy (NCBI): domain Bacteria; kingdom Pseudomonadati; phylum Pseudomonadota; class Gammaproteobacteria; order Enterobacterales; family Morganellaceae; genus Providencia; species Providencia sp. The sequence continues at coordinate 75,252 of NZ_JBQDNB010000015.1, read as the reverse complement.
AAACGTTGTGCAAGGGATAATAGTGGGCTTTCTTGCCCAACAACGCGCTGGCTAAGTGCCGATTCTAATTGCAATAATCCTGTTTGTTCATCTTTTAATAGACTTGAAAGCGGCACGCCAGTCCAATCGGCAATCACTGTTGCCACGGTGCGAACGTCGACATCAGGATTAATTAATGGCGCGGTTTGTTGCAATATTTCGAGTTGTGTTTGTATCTCTGAGACGTCTAATCCGTCGCGACGATGGGCTAATAACTCAGTAATAAGCGTTTTTTCTTGTTCGAAGCGTTGTTCGAGTTGAAATAATTGGCTAGCAATTTGGGCGTCTTGGGTGACTAATTCAGCTAGTGTGCTTTGGTTGTCTATATTGCCAATCGCAATATCATCAAGTATGGCTTGTTGTTCTAATTCAAGTGCGTTGCGTTTGGCTTTTAAGCGGGTCAACTCTTCTGGCAGTGTATCAAGGCTCATTCTAATCCGCGCACTGGCAGTATCTAATAAATCAACTGCTTTATCAGGAAGTTGGCGGCCTGTGAGATAGCGACGAGATAGTGTAACCGCGGCTTTAACTGCGTCATCAGTGATATGCACACCATGGTATTTGGCATAGCGTGATTTTAATCCACGTAGCATTAAAAAGGCTTTTTCATCATCAGGCTCATCAACTTTGACTACCTGAAAACGACGCTCAAGTGCCGCATCGCGTTCGAAGTATTGTTTATATTCAGACCAAGTTGTCGCGGCGATTGTGCGTAATTCACCTCGTGCCAGCGCCGGTTTTAGTAAGTTTGCTGCATCAGCACCGCCGGCCTGATTGCCTGCGCCGATAATGGTATGGGCTTCATCGATAAACAAAAGAATTGGAGTGGGTGATTGTTGTACGGCTTCAATCACATTTTTAAGACGTTGTTCAAACTCCCCTTTGACGCCTGCACCTGCCTGTAAGAGGCCCAAATCTAAGGTACGCAATGAGGTAGTTTGTAAACTAGCAGGAACATTGCCTTCGGCGATGCGTAGTGCTAATCCTTCCACAAGCGCGGTCTTTCCTACTCCGGGTTCACCCACTAAAATAGGGTTGTTTTTACGACGGCGAGACAGAATATCGACCATTTGACGAATTTCGTCATCGCGACCAAAGACGGGGTCAATAGCTCCTTCACGCGCTTTTTCCGTAACGTCTATGGTGAATTTATTTAGAACGGCGAGCAGAGCGTCGTTGAGCGAATTGCCAATAATCGCATTATCACTGGAGCCGCTATTTTCTGACGTTAAAGCCGCATCACTTTCACTATGTGATGAATGTGATGCACTATTGTGCGCGGCGAGTTGCTGAACTTCAGGGCGCTCATCCGATTGTGCATCAAGGAGAGGTCGTAAACGCTGAAGTTGCGTAGTGCCTAGCGTCATGAGTGGCCACATAGCATCGTTTGGTACTAAGTTGGGCTGTTTAACCATGGCGGATAACAAATGAACACTGCGAATGTGTTCGATATCTTCATCCAGTGAAGCAATAACCCAAGCTTGCTGAATTAAATGAAGTAGCGATTTTGATAATTGTGGACGACTACGTACTGAGCGAGGAAGGTTGTCTATGTGAGTGAGTAGACTTTGCCAAAGGCTGCTCATATCCCATTCATAGCGCCTTGCCAATACGGTAATATCGCTTTCACCGAGTTCCAAAATTTTGAGGAGCCAATGTTCAATCGTCACTTCCGCATGAGCGCGAGTCTGGCACAAGGAGGCGGCGGCTTCTAATGCGCTGGCACAGTAAGGGTTTAAGCGGCGTAATAGCATAACGGATGAATTGTCCATATTCTCTCTCTCGTATTTTAAAAACGGTGTATCGGCTTGATGGGATGTCGTTTAGGCACGCTACCGCCCCTAACCGTTGCCGAGGTTCATAAGGCTATCCCTTTTATATTTCAAATGACCGCTGTGTTGGCTGCGTGTGTTACTCGAATGATTTAACTTATTGATATTCATCGAGATAGCATTGTTTGCTGCCCATCTGTCATTTGAATTATTGTGGGAAGATGGATTAAGCGGTTGTATTAACAATAAAAAAGCAGGCGACAAGCGCCTGCATGGATACATTAAGCGGTAGCGCGTTCATTCCAAGAATCAGAATGAATGATGTTGCCGTCTTTGTAAGTCCAAGTGATTTTTTCATAACGCAGCTCGATTTCTTCAAGGTGGTTATGTTTTTCTTTACTTGGATCTTTGATGTTGTGCATTTTTGGTGCGACTTTCACAACTTTCACGTTCTCAAGTTTAGTGTTGAAATATTCAACTTCTTGACCCGCGTCATCGATGCGGTACCATTTGAACTCAGCTTCTTTGAGAGTTTGACCAGTAGTCACAGCCTTATACAGGTATGGGCTAGATGCATCGATTTCTTTCACAAAAATAAATGGTGTATGGATACGCGTACCGGTTAATTTACCGGTATTGTTATCCGTAGGGATGTATAGGCTATGGTCCTGTGCGACGATCTCGATGCTGCCTTCGCGGTCTTGTACATTCACCGAACCTTTAATTTCAGCTCCGCCATCATCCTTCAGCCATAAATAAACTGGAATTGCCATAATTACTTCTCCTTAACAGTGGAATGTGTGCCATCTTCCGTCGATGGCACGGTTTGTGTGTTTGATGCCTGACATGCATCTGCTTGTGGCATCAAACGAATTTCGACTCGTCGGTTGCTTGCGCGTCCTTTTTGTGTGTCGTTATCAGCAATAGGGTGGTTGTGCCCATAACCTTGTACGGCAAAACAGGTCGGGTTGATGTCGCTAGTCTCTATCATCCAATCACGCACTGATTCGGCCCGTTTTAGGGATAATTTTTGATTTAGCTCTGCACTGCCGGTGTTATCGGTATAGCCTGAAACCACAATGAGCCACCCTGGTTTTGCTCGGATATTAATTAATGCATCGACTAATACTTTGGTTGCACTTGTTTTAAGCGTGTATTGGCCGACATCAAATAAAGCTAAGCTATCAAGAGAGACCATTTCAGGGGCTGCTTGAACAATTGTTGGTGCTGAAGGTTCAGGAAGTGTAGGGGGTGACCAACTGGCAAGTACCATATGCAAATACGGCAGTAAGTGTTCCCCTTGATATAGCGCTAGCGAATATGCAGTAGGAATCCCTTCACGCTCCCAACGAGCAAGTTGGGCCGCATCGTTTTGTAGTTGCTGATATGCGGTTAGTTTTGGCGTAAGTGGTAGCTCAGGTAGTTGCTGAAAACGGGTTGCATCTTCCCCAGTATGGCGAATAAGCTGGCGGTTATGTTGATAACTTCCACTGAGAGCGCCAACCAGAAATATCCCACAAATTAGGCCAATAATACCGACTAAGCGCTCGCTTCGGCTTAGGCTTGTATCGTGATGTAATCGGCGGAGCATGACATCGGGTAACGGAAGCAAATCAACAGATTGAGTCGAATCGATAAGCGGTAACGTTGTTTTTTCTTGAATAAACTGTTGCCAGATATTATTGGGTTGGCTATCTACCGCAATCCATTGTACTGCCCATGCAGATGGGGTCAGTATCGGGGTACCTGTTTGTGCAGCCGTGAGCTGGGGGGTGAAAATTTGATGCAACCAGTCGAGTAAAAGATCAAACCATAGTGCAGTTTGCAGCTGTTGTTCGGCGTTGCTGCCATGGGAAGACAACCATAAGGAAAGTGGTTCAGCAACAACACCTTCTCGCTCAACTTGAAATTCACGTTGATGGCTTAATAATGTTAGCCAAGGACCCGCTTCATTATCCGTAATTAGTTCGGTACTTTGTTTATTCGGTGTAGATAGTTTATTTAGTACAGATAGTTTATTCGGCGCAGATAGATATATTGTTATCCAAAGTGGTAAGTTTTTCCCTGCTTTTTGACGGCTCTCGCCCATTGCTCGACGCCAATTAAGCATGGTTTGTGTTAAAACTTCTTGCTGGGTGATTTGCTCTGGCAAAACAGCAAATAAAACAGATAGCTGTTCTAGCAGGGAAGGGGTATGTTCAGCTAAGGTTTCAACTAAGCGAATAAGCTCAGCTGGCGTTGCAACGTGAATATACCAACCCTGCGCCGTTTCACGATGGTTTATACCATCAGGAAATAGTGCTTGAGACTGCCCACAGACTAGCACTACCGCCCCTCGATAATCATCAGAAGGCAGCGCCTCAATGGTATATTTTTCAGTCGTGAGAGATTGTTGTTTATAGCGCCAGAGCAATCCTCCACACGTGAGAATTAGCACCAGAACTGTGATAAATATCGAGACAGTTTGTCCTAGCGACCAAAATCCCCACAATAGCCAAAGAAACAATCCGGTTGCAAAAAGTGTTATCAAGGGTTTTATTGGATTTTGCATTACTGTCCTTGCGTCATCCATTGTTGCAATAAATGCTCTAATGAAGCAGAGAATCCCCACCAGAGAGCCGCTAAAAATAGCACTCCGCCAACCCAGCCGAGCCAATATAGACGACGGCGACTGAAGCGCAGTTTAGGTTTTACAACAAGGGGTAACTCTGATGAAAGCGCATAGTCCGGCAGTTGTGTATTGAGCTGAGCGACAATACGTTCGCGTTCAGGATCATTAGCTTGGCGAAATTTACCGACAAATCCTAGTGTGAGAACACGATGAAAACACAGCAGGACATCTCTATTTGGCGCAGTTTCAGTTAATAGACCACGTAAGCGATCCCACAGTTTGTCACCTGCTTCTAATGTGTTGAAATAGCGTGCTTGAAGTGGTGATTGGATCCACGTTTGATAACCGTCATCGGATGTTGCTCGATTCATCACGCTTTCGTCAATTAAGGCACATTGAGCATATTGCATGTGGTCAATAGCGGACTCATTGTAGCCTTGTTCAACTAAGCGCTGGCGGGTTTCGTCAATGAGCTGACAGACTCTGCGATAAAAGGCTTCACCATTGGAAATAGCGGTGCCTTGATGCAGTTGGCAGACCATGAGCCAAGTATCGGCAAAAATCATATCAACTGTTTGTTGGCTAGAGGATGTATTGTTCATGAGCGAAGCACCGCAAAGAGTTCAAGTTGAATCTCCCCTAATGTGCCCGGTACATAAAATGCACAGTGCCCTGAATCTAGCATGGACTTGCCTGCTGGGTTATCCATATCAAGGGCAAAGTATTGATTCTCCAAGCGTAGTGGGAGTGCTGTCGGGACATGAGTCAGAGCCCGCAGCGGAATACCATTGAGAGCAACATTCACCACGTCAGCGACATCATCTGCACTTCCTGCTTTACAAAGTAGTGGGAATTGCGTTGCTAACAGATGCGTCGGCAGTGAAGAACGAACTGATAAATAAAAATCGGCATCTTCACGCAAGCGGCCGTCATGAAGTTCGCCTTTCCAAAAAGGCCCTTCTTTAAGCAAGTCGATCGTGACGATACGTGATGGTAGGCTGGCTTCCAGTAGCGAGTTCAGTAAGGTAAACAACGGCGGAAAAACCCGCTCGGGTTTATCATGCTGATAAGCTGGAATATCTTCCATTTGATGATTAAGTGAGAAAGTCAACAAACTTCCCGCAAGGCGTGCGAGTTCTCGATATAAAAGCTCAGGATGACGACTCAGTGCAGACATGAGTTCATTTAATACAGGTTCTGCACTGTTGATCGCATTAAGCAGCCAAAACAATGATACATCTGCAACGGCAAAGTCAGCCATTTTTTCATTACTTTCACGGCGCAAAGTCATTAAGCGACGGCGTTTGGCCACCAATCGATGCATAAACTCCGTTAATAATGTGATTAATGCTGAATTGCTATGACAAGACAATAAGGGCGGAATAAACGAGGGGTCGAACATCCACGCGCCATGTGTATTACGGATGAGCCTAGCCACAGGGCAAGTGATGTAAGCGCTGTTTTCATCTTGAGCAAAACGAAGGCTTACGGTATGGCGTAATACGGCAATGTCGGTCTGTTCATGACCGACAAGGTCTTGTACTTTGACCCACTCTTGGCAGAAACGGCGAGGTCTGTCTGTACTTTCTTCAGGGATTAAGTTCCCTCCGTTAGCTAACAGTAACGGAAGTGCCAGAACGACCTCCAGTATTTGGTGCTCTGAGTATTGGCTTAACTCTACGACTGGAGGAAGGTTATCAGCAAGAGTGGAATCAATCAGTGTTCCATCTGGAAAACGGACGACCATTTTTTGGGCACTGAGCCTTGAAATAGTCAGGGCGCTTTCATCAAATTCGGTACTGATAACCCCCCAAGGAGAAGCCATTGCCATATCTGCGATAACATCGGCAACGTGGCTATCCCAACGGGCTTGTTGCTGGAACTGTTGTGGGGCCAAAAAGGCCCCGTCAGTCCACAGTGGACGATAGATCTTCATCCCTGAATATCCTTATGCTTTAGCTTTCGGCATTTGTGAAACTAAGGATAAATCAACATCCATACCTTCAACTTGGAAATGCGGTACGGCATACAGCTTCACGCGGAAAAAGCCTGGATTATCTTCGATATCTTCAACGACAACTTTTGCATCACGCAGTGGATGAGAAGCTTGTAAATCATCGCCTGGATCGGTCATTTCTGTTACTAAGCCACGAACCCAATTATTTAATTCTAGCTCAAGTAGACGTCTATCTTTGGTTGTACCAATATTCTCACGTTGAATTAGTTTCAAGTAGTGAGCGATGCGCGATAGCAAGAAAATGTAAGGAAGACGTGAGTTAATACGGCTATTTGCCGTTGCATCTGCCGTGTCGTACAGGGCAGGTTTCTGAGCTGAGTTAGCGGAGAAAAAGCATGAGTAATCACGATTTTTATAGTAAGACAGTGGAATGAAACCAAGGTTTGCGAATTCAAACTCACGTGTTTCAGGGATCATCACTTCAGATGGGATCTTGACCTGACTACCTGTACCTAAGTCAAACAGATGGATAGGCAAATCTTTTACTGCTCCGCCTGCCTGTGGTCCACGAATTTGGACGCACCAACCATTATTGATAAAACTTTTTACCATATTTGCAGCAAAAGCAAAGGTCGCATTGGTCCACAGGTATTTTTCGTGGTCAGGGCCTTTCACTTCTTCGATATAATTAAAACTGCGAACAGGAACGGTATCAGGGCCATAAGGTAGGCGACCTAATACGCGAGGCATGGTTAAACCAATGTAGCGTGCATCATCGGAATCTCTGAAGGCTTTCCATTTGATGTACTCTGCGCGATCAAAATAGTTGCCAATGTCTTTAATGGCAGCAACTTCTTCCATGGTATCTTTACCGAAGAATTTTGGTCCCACAGAACCAATAAATGGCATGTGTGCAGAAGCCGATACTTTCGCAATATTTCTAAGTAAAGCAATATCTTGAGGGCTACGGTCAAACTCATAGTTTGAAATCATTGAGGCAATTGGTTCACCACCTGGGGTGTCATATTCCGCAATATAAGTGTGGTGATAGAGGCCACTTTGAATAATTTCAGGGCTATCTTCAAAATCTTGGCGCAAATCATCTTTTGCAATATCAAGCAGTTCAATTTTGACATTTTGACGAAAATCAGTTCGGTCAACTAAGAATCGCAGGCCACGCCAAGTAGATTCTACTTTTTGGAAGTCTGCATGGTGCATAACTTCGTCGAGTTGCTGACTAATTTGTTTATCTAATTCAGCAATATGATGGTCAAGTAGGTTTCTATCTAAACGTTCAACTTTTTGTCCAGATGATTTTAGACGGTCAAGAAACACTTGAACTGCAACAGTTACACGTTCATCTGTAGTTGCATCAGCTAATGCTGCATTATCTTGAAAAGCATTGATATCGCTGATTTCAGCGACAGGTGTTAGATTAATTTTTTCGAATAAAGATGCGTAAACGCCTTGATTGATTGTGTCATCAAGAACTGTTGTTGTCGTACTATTTGTATTTTCACTATTAACAGACATCAGCATAATCCTGTGTTGTATCCAATATTAGTCTTTTTTGGGAGCAAGCTGAGCTAACTCTTCACGTAATTCATCGCTAAGCGCCGGATCTTTGAGGATGTTTTCAAGTTCACGGCGAAATGTAACGTTATCAAGTAAATTTGACTTAAGGTCACGCAGCAGATTACGCATAGAGAGCATGGCGCGCAGTTGAGGAATTTGGCGAGCAACTTGCTCAGGTTCAAAGTCCTTCATCTCTTTGAAAGATAAGGCAACACTTTCTTCAGTGCCATCGGCGGCAAGTGTATTTTTAACCGTGAGATTAATTGATGGGGTAAATTCAGCTAATACGCTGTCAAAATTGTTTTTGTTAATGTTGATTTTTTCACGCTCGGAAAGCGCTCGATTATCTTGTCCATTACTGTAGTCACCGACAGATAATAATTTGAGTGGTAATTCCACTTTTTTTTGTGCACCACCTGTGTGCAAATCTAATTTGATATTAACGCGTGCTTTTGGCACTTCGTTTTGAAAGCTATCTGACATGTTAGGGGTCCTTTGGCTATTCATAAATATTCATAGATATTGAATCGTTGTATTGGTAAATAGTTATTATAAAATTGGTGATATTTAACTTAGAGATCTATTTTACTTATATAACTATGGCGGGAATAAATCAACTTATCTTATCAATGAGAAAAACTTACTAAAAATAGGGTTTTAGAGTTTAATGTATTTAAAATTAATAAATAATGAGTAATTTGAATATATTTGGTTGGTTATTTAGTTTTGTTTTAGATAAAAATTCTGTTAAGGGAATTTGATTTGTTAGTTTTTTACTTGAAAAAAATATAATACATAAGTTTTTCTACTCATATTTGTTGTAGGTGTGACAAGAATTGTAACAATATTTATGTTATAAAAATGATGAAAAAAATAGAAAAGTATGCCTTTAAAAGAATAAATATTCTTAAATGGATAATTATTTCATATATAAATGCAGTGTGAATGGGGGAGTATTAAATTTTATTACAATAAAGATAGTGTTATATAACGGAAAATATGAATAAGTATTCGAAATTATTTGTTTGTGTGTGTATTGGAGAGGTTGTAGAAGGAATTGAATAATAAAAAATAATATCTATCTATATAAAAAATAAATTCTGATGCTAAGTAATAATAATTATCAATATATTAATAAGATAGCCTTTATTAGCTCTTGATTGGAAATTCGCTTAAATCAATACTCAATAATGCTCCTGACAAAGGAAACTGTTGTAGCATTTGTGGTGTGAGTCCTAAGCGTGCAGATGTGATGTATAAATATTGTTCATTTTCATCAAAACAACAGCTTGTTGGGCGCGGGATCGGTAATTTTATTAATTGGCAGTGTTTTCCATCTGGAGATATGCGAGCAATGGCACTACCATCAAAGAGTACGCTTAATAGGTAGTCATCAGAGCCAATCGTTAATCCATCCGGTTTACCTTGAATGGGGTGAAAATGGCTAAAAATGCGTTTATGACTAATTTCTCCGCTAGACAGAATGTAGTCATAAGCATAAATTACCCTTTTTATTGAATCGGTTACAAACAGGGTTTTGTTATCTAAACTCCAAGCTATTCCATTAATTAATGTGAAATTTTTATCAGCTATTCTCCATCTGCCGTCTGTTTCTATGCAGTAAAGAAAACCCGAATCTTGATTTAGATTTTCATGAATTATTCCGCACCACAATCGGCCCTTTGCATCTTTTTTACCATCATTTAAACGAAAAGACATTTGTTTATGGGGTGCTGTTGTAATTTGTTGTATTGGTGAATGTTCATGCCAACGCGCAAGGTTACAGCCGATACCTAAAAGTAGCTCGCCTGTCGGTTCCTCAGCTATAAAGCTTAGTGGAGCAGGCATAGGGTGATGGATTGTTGTCTTATTTTTAGGATCATAACAATGCAAACATGCCGTTAAGGTATCGACCCAAACAAGTGATTGGCGGGTTGAACTCCAAATTGGCGACTCTCCAAGAATATCCTGCGTATTAGATGCAATTATTATTGGGTTCATTAGCGAGGTTCTCGATTTAAAATGGCAATTTTTTGCCAGTTATCTGAAACCTCTTGTACGCTAGATGCTTGTACAGCACGAATATCTCTAGGGTATTTAACATTATCTGCTTCCTTTGCTTTAGTAGCATGAAATTGGCCATTAGCGGCTCTTAAAATCCAGCCCGTTGCAGTACAAGCTGAAGAGGCAAGAAATGCCACGCCAAAGGCGACATCTGCGGGATGTAGTTCATCAGGTTCATCTGTCACTCCCCACATACGGGTTTTGGCAACAGGGGAAACGGTGTTGATTAAAATTCCACTCATTTCACCTTCTAAAGCGAGTGTATTGACTATCCCCACAACCGCCATTTTTGCTGCGGCGTAGGATGTTAAACCTAGTTGGGCATATTCAGGAAATAATGCGCGACATGAAGTTGTCATGATAATGCGACCATAATTTGCTGCTTGCATGAATGGCCAAGTGGCTTGGGCTAGCCAAAGAGGTGCTTTTGTCGTGATAGATAACATTCGGTCAAATTCATCTTCACTTAATTCCATAATAGGTTGATAAGCTACCCAGCCTGCATTGTGAATGACGGCATCTATACGACCACATTCATTGAATATGGAAGTAATGAGTTGGTGGCAACCTTGCCTCGAACTGAGAGAGCCAGAAATAGCATGTATATCTAATCCTTTTGCCTGTAATGATTGCGCAGCTTGTTCTGCGATATTGATATCTTCACCTTGGCCATTGGTGTCAGCACCAATGTCTTGAATATAGACTTTTGCGCCTAATTGCCCAATGCATTCGGCATAGGATAATCCTAGTCCGCGAGCCGCTCCAGTTATCAACACGACTTGATCTGTAAAATTTATCATTGGATATCCTTTTGTTTAATATCATAAAGGGAATCATGCCATCTAATTGTTAATATAAATAATATTTATTTTATTTTGTTTTGATATATTTAATATATCAACTGTGTTTTTAAGTAGGTGGAAAGGTAATGAATTATAATAGTAACAATGTAAGTCTGAGAGTCATGGAACAGTTTGTTGCAGTTGCAGAGGAACTGCATTTTCACCGTGCAGCACAAAAATTAAATATGTCGCAGCCTCCATTAACCAGTGCTATTCGTAAATTAGAAGAAGATATTAATGTGATTCTGATTGAACGTGATAGTCGGATAATAGGGTTAACCGCGGCGGGAAAACATTTTTTAGACCAAGCTCGTATAGTATTAAAGCAAGCTAAGCTGGCGGTAACAACAACACAAGATATTGCCAATGGACGTACAGGATTCATACGCTTGGGGTATGTGGGAAGTGCACTTTATGGCAGGTTACCTGATGTTATTCATCAATTCAGATTACTGCATCCCAATATTCATTTGGAATTACGTGAGGCGACAACAGCGGCACAAATTACCGCATTAAGAAATGAAGAGTTAGATATTGGTATTGTTATTCCACCACTAATGAATACAGATGATATCCAACAACAATCATTTGATTTTGATAGGCTGTGTATAGCATTACCAAAGGCACATCCGTTAAATGAATATTCAACTCTTGAGTTGAGCCAACTTGCTGATTTACCTTTTGTATTTTGGCCTATTGATGAGGGGCGCAGCTTTTATATGCAAGTTTTTCAGCTCTGTACCCAAGCCGGTTTTATTCCTAAAGTGGTACAAGAAGCACATAACATGCATGCAGTCCTTTCATTGGTCGCGGTGGGGGTCGGTATTTCAATTGTGCCACAAAGTATGAGTCGTTTTTGTGAAGAAAAAATAAGTTATCGTAAAATAAACGGCTCTGCGGCTGAGTTTGAATTAATTATAGGATTTTGTCAGCTATCACCATCGGGGCAAGCTTTTGTACGTGTGGCTGAAAATGGTATTAACTAAATATGGTGGCTATTAAAAATAAGCTCTCCCTAAGAGTCATTATCAAATTCTTTTAGGGAGAGAGAAAATAGTACTATTTTCAATATTTGATGTATCAATTGGGTTGTGGTATTAAATATTTTTGGTGAAAAATTAAGCTATATACACATTGTTAAACACATTAACTTTAATCGTATTAATAGCTAATTCATCATCAATAAAATCATAAATAAGAACACCTTTTCCTGAACTTCTTTCCATTTTTTTGAGTTTATTGGCAATAATTGGATTGATAATTTCAGCATAAGCAATTGGATCTGCTAAGTTACCATTTGTCGCACTAATATGATTGAGTATTAACTTATTATCGTAATTTAGTAATGGGTTTAGTAATGTTTTAATATCTTTAAGTTTTTCATCTATATCAGGGCCGTTCCAATTATCTTGCAGCACAATATTTTCATTTTCATGCCAATTATATGCCCAGTTTTGGTTATTTAGTGAGGAAACTTTTAAAGAGGTAGGAGCACATTCGATCACGATAATTTTACCTCTTACTTCGCCAATAGTTGGCCAATCATAGCTAGGCATATTTTTATCAGGATTTAATTTTGGGGTATAAATATCGTCGAGATAGCCAGTAATAAATGTTTGGATGGCGAGTTTATATTGTTCAAAATCATCTTTTTTTTCATTCGCATTTTGTAGGCGAACAATAATAAATTCCGAGGGAAATTGAATTAAAAATTGACGTAATTGGTCAAAAATCGTCTTTGCTTCAATATCACTAATCCATTTTCGATGTGCTGCAACTAAGTTACGTGTTATTCGTAAATCAAAGAAACGAACGCCAATATTGAGTTGCTCATCAAGTGATAAATATTGTGTTTTGTAGTGAGGGCTGTCACACAACGCTGTCATTGCATCGTGACTACCAGGAATACTAAGCTCAGTGATTGAGGTGCTATTGCTAATATATTTTAGCCAACAAGATAATTTATTATTCACCATAAGATACGCTCTAAATCTAATTTTTATAATGAATTCCCCAAAAGTAATACTTTTAGGGAATTGATGATGTATCAAGTTGATTATATTTCTTTTTTCATTTTAATTAACTTCCAAGATAATAGTGCGGCAATCATAGTTAGTATTGATAATCCTATGAATACACTACCAATAATATCAGTTGGTGTTAATATTTCTCGAATAATTTTACCTTGTTCATTTAGTTGTGGGCTATAAATGATTTTACCTAGAATTAGCGGTGCTAAAAGCGCGGGAAGGTAGCCAATAGTGATAGCGAGTGACATTGCCGCAGAGGCATTTTTTTTGTCGATATTTGACTCGCCAATAGGTGCGTAATAAACACCGCGGATCATAAAGCAACATGCAGATGCACATAGCATCAGTATCATGATTGTATTACGGACTGTCGGTGTGACGACATCTTCAGGAACTTGTCCTGGCAGGAAGTCAGAAACAGCAGTTGGGTTCATATAGAACAGAATACTTATTGTTAATAACAAGATAGCAAGCAAAAAGGACATAAAACGCATGAAATGAGCAGTTGATTTAAATGCTAAGGTGACTAATAGTGTTGATAGCAATGGAAGCATGCGTAATGCGATAACTACAGAGGCGAACATGGCGGCAACGGTTGCTGAAGTACCGTAACCGGCTTGAAGGAATCGACCAAAGTAGGTGCCAGCCGCCACGAATGTGCCATAGATACAAAAAACGTTTAAGCCAGTGATCCAGACAACGGGAAGTTTAATCACTTTAAAAATACCAGATACCGCTTCTTTTACAGAAGCCGCGCTTTCTGAGTCATCACCTACTTTGGCATCTTTAGAAACAGCAAGAAAAATTAAGATTGCTGTAGCCAATACAATAATGGAAGCTGTTACCATCATCGTTCGGCTATCCGCTTCGTAATAAACCATCGCGGCCCATACTAAACTCAATAAAAATGCAAGTAAGCCTCGACCAAACTCAAACATACCAAATGCAACACCTTGGTGTTCTTTAGTTGTCGAAAGACTGACGGCTTTAAAGTTTGCAGGTTTAAATAATACTTCACTTAACAGTAACATGAAGAAGAAGCACAGCAATAAGGTACCCATACTTAGACCTGGCGAGTTTAGTGCAATAAATAAAGAAATAAATCCGACGCCTAAGGTAGTAAAAAACATAATGTTACGTACTTTAAAACGGTCTCCTATCCATCCTAATCCGACAGTACCAAGTAGAATCACTAGGCCTTGCATTGAATATAATTGTCCCGCTTGTGCATCGGAGATCCCCATTGCAACAGGAAACCCGAGGGGAAGTGAATTTCTGAGATCCCAAAATGCATATAATAGTTGTGCATTGGCAGTAATAAATAAGAGTTGAATTACAGTATGGGTTGAGAACCCAAATTTACGCATTAAATTAGTCATATTCTATCTTCCGTTATAATTATATAGATAATACGTGGTTATAAGTCAGAGCTTTTTGGTGATTAAAATTAAAGTATTTTAAAAATTATTTATGGTTAGGTTATTCAATTATGCTGTTAGTTTTTAAATGTCATAAGCTCATCTTGAAAGCAAAAAGAGTTACTATTAATTTATTTTAGAGGTCAAAATTTCTCACTCTCACATTGAACTATACATTCTAAAAATACACATTGTAAAAAATATATTCCGTGAGCGTTTTCACATATTGTTAACATTGATGATTACAAGGAAAAATTACAACGTGAATTTTCAATAATTTATTATATATCATTGAATTATGATTTTTTTATCGATTTTATTGGTGGGTTTTCTATCGTAGTAATACTACTTACACGGGTTTTATTGATGGTGTATATCAATTAGATATAGAAAATAAATTCTTATTAATAAGAGTGAGCTCTAGCTCTCAAAATTAGAAATGAGTGCTAAGAAAACTTAGTTTGTGATGCTTAAAAGGGGAGTTAATCTACCGCCTAATAGCGGTAGATTAGGTTGGGGTTATTTCATAAGAAAAGAGGCTAATGTATCGTAAATCTCGCTGCTTGAAGTAAGTACATAGTTTCCATTTAGCAGAAAATTAGGATCACTTTTAAAGTTGTTGGTGACACCACCTGCTTCTTGGATCAGTAGTAGCCCGGCAAGGCAATCCCACGAATTTAAATGTGGCTCGTAATAACCGATTAATTTTCCCGCAGCCACGTAGGCTAGCATTAAGGCGGCAGAGCCATTGCGAACAAACATTCCACCCGCATGTAATAAATTATCTAAAAATGGGATAATTTTATCTGGAGAAAGTCGGGTTGAAATGCCAACACCGAGCAATCCTTCATTGAGTGAATTCACTTGATTCACAAAAATTTTGTCTTCATTGAGATAAGCACCATGGCCTCGAAGGGCATGAAACAATTCATCATGAATGGGATCGTAGATAACGGCAATTTGAGTATTTTGTTGCTCATCTATCAATGCGATAGATATGCACCAAGAAGGTAGCCCAAAAATAAATGCGCTTGTACCATCTATTGGGTCAATAACCCATGTTGATTTAGACTGACCTACGGTGAGTCCTGATTCTTCACCAAAAATTGTATCTTGAGGGTAATAGTGATTAATTTGTTTACGGATAAACTCTTCTGTTGTTTTATCTGCAATAGTAACAAGGTCTTGTCCATCTCCTTTTTTCTTTTCGATGTTAAGCTTTTTTCTATTATGATAGAAATCAACAGCTAACTTTCCTGCTTCTTTCGCAATAGCTTTACTTAAACGGTATCGTTCTGCCAATTGGTCCATTTTTAAAACCTCAATTTATGAAATTAATATTTCAAAAAATACACTAATTGATTAGTCTATTCTGTGATCAGTTCCATGGCATAGTGTTTTAATGTTAATTTTTTATTACGTAATTGGGTTGCCGTTTTAAATTTTTTTGGAACGTTTGGTTTTATTTATCAATTATCCCACCGCATACAAACTGCTAAATTATTTATCCAAAAAATGAACAATTAAGCTATTAAAATATTAATCCTCTTTGAATTGACCTGGTGTCTTTCCAAAGCGTTGCCGAAATACTTCAATATAAGCGCTGACGTTACTATAACCGCTGAGTGATGCAACTTCACTGATTGGTAATCCTGCAAGTACCCACTGAAGAGATGCGACTACTTTGGCTTGTTGTCGCCACTGACTAAAACTAAGGCCTGTTTGTTGGCTAAACAAGCGACTAAGATTACGGACGCTAATTCCCCATTGGTTGGCTAATTGGCTTTGATCGAGTATACATGCGGGATTTCTCAGTAATTCATTGGCTACATTGCGTGCTCGGCGATCTAAGGGAAGTGTTAATTGAAGTGGTAATTCAGCACATTGAGAAATTTCATAACCTAACAGTTTTAAAAGACTGTTTTGGTAATCTTTTGAAGATACATGATTATTTCGCAACACTCGCTCTAACATAGCTAAAATAAAAGAATTTCCGCCATAAATACCGGCTTGAGAAGGATATTGAATACAGTCGGATGGCTTAATGTAAAGGCTATTACCTTTGACTTTCCGAGGAACCCATGCCCTGTGATCCAAGCCAGCAGGAAACCAACCTATCGATCCTGGTGTCACTGTCCATTGTGCACATTCGGTTTCAATGACAAAAATGCCCTGACTGAGCCAATATAGTTGGCCTAGCTCATGTTTATGCCAAGGGGTTGAATGCTGACTTTCATACTCAAATGCTTTTGTTTGCATCATAATGGCTGATTGACCGTATATATTGTCTTGATACGGATAATATACCATCTAGGCTTTCATTTATAATTTATGTTTTAAGAACGGAGAAATAAATGAAAAGTTTAAATCAGATAGTTATTGATGCATTAAACATTATTGTCAGTAGTCCTGAGCATGACGAAAATAAAATCTCTCAATATTTTTCGCCTGATTACCAACAAGTAGTTGATGGTAACTCATTGAACTATGATGGTTTTTTAATGCATATGGCTGTACTTAAATCACAAACAAAGCGTATGAATGTGGAAATTAAGTCAATTGTTGCTGAAAATAATACCGTTTTTACGCACCACTGTGTGGCTGTTGAGAAATGTGGAGGTGAACAGAGTGAGTTTGAAGTATTTGCTTGTTTCACTTTATCATTAGGGCGAATTATTCGCTGTGAGGAATTAACTCGGATGATTAGTGGAGAGGTTGGAGATAGAGATTTTGGGAGTAGACGATAATTTATTCCAATCTATGATTATTTAAAAGTTCCCTAATGCTTATCCGCTTATTCACTCAATTATTGGGCGATTTGTTCAACGTTGAGCTAGCTAAAACAACGCCTCTTTAATTATCTTAAAGAGGCGCTATATTTTTATTGTGATGCTTTTTTTAGTTTATCAACTTGATCTGCGGTGACAGGAGTCGCTTGTCCTCCCCATTGAGCACGTGCCCATGTGATTAAATCTGCTATTTCTTGTGAGTTTAAATCATCGGCAAAACTTGGCATAGCATACATACGTTGGCCATTTGGAAACGTTGTTGTCGGAATACCCGTTAACACTACGTTAATAAAGGTTTCAGGGTTATCTATTGCTAATATTGCATTGCCTTTTAGCGCAGGGATGCCGTTAGGTACACCTTCACCTGTAATGCCATGACAACCTGCACAAGTTGACATATACATCATCCGACCTGTTTCCATAGTATTTTCAATTGTACTAGTAGGTTCGATTGTACTCGTTGATTGTTGAGTTTGCGCTTCTGGCAGCGGCTGCGGTGCCGGTTTTGCACCAAGTAATTGGCCATCTTCTCCAGTTAACAAATAGATAGCCACAGCATTGACATCTTCAGTGGCCATTTGGCTGGTGGAAAAGTGGGTTACTGTATTCATGTCCGCAAATGAAGAGCCTTGCGGCGAAATGCCTGTTTGTAAAAACTGACTGAGCGAGGCGGTATCATAGCCATGGTTTAAAAGTGCTTGTGCGGTAATATTTGGAATAGCTAAGCCCGCTTCTTCTCCCCCTTGTAGTGAGCGTGAAAAATCTACACCCATCATAAAGTTACGTGGGGAATGGCATGCACCACAATGGGCAAGGCCTTCAACAATATAAGCACCACGGTTCCACTGTGCAGAACGTTGTGGGTTATCCGGCGCTTTATGGTCAGGGAAATTAAGTAAGGTCCAAAAATTCATAAATGGGCGAACAGGAAGCACAAAAACACCGGTGTTTTCTTTATTCGCAATAGGCATGGCAGGTAAGGTCATGACGTAGGCATACAAAGCATCTAAGTCTTCTGATGTTGTCATTTGAGTGAAAACAAAAGGCATTGCAGGGTAGAGGTTGCCTCTCTCTTTACCTATCCCATCCTTAAGCGCGCGATGAAAATCTGCACGAGTATAATTACCGATCCCAAATTGTTTATCGGGGGTAATATTGGTTGAGTAAATAACACCGAATGGGGTACCAATGGCGCGCCCCCCTGCTGCTAGTGGTCCCTCGGGTAAGGAATGGCAACCAAAACAGTCCCCTGCAATAGCAAGCTCTTTACCGCGAGGGATCAGTTTTGCAATTTCTTCCGACGTTAACGGTTTATCTAAGTTCGGTCCAATGCTAGAGGTACGAAAAACACCAAACAAAACCGAGAACATAAATAAAATGCCGAGTATTATGACGGCGTAAATGATTTTACGTGTTAAACGATTTCTCACCATTTTCTGTTCCCCTTAGTCAATCACGCAGCCGGGCGTAGCGAGTGCGACTTTTCGTACCGCTTCATAGTAGCGAACGTAACCAGTACAACGACAAATATGCTCATTTAGGGCTTCTTCTATCGCATGTTCTAGATTTTCGCGTTTTACAGGGGTGTGTTTGAGTTGGTTAAGAAAGACCGTTGCACCAGTAACAAAACCGGGGGCACAGTAACCACATTGGAAAGAAAAATTCTCGATGAAAGCCTGCTGAATAGGTGTAAGTTCTGCCACTTTCCCCTGATCATCAAGTTTGGCTTGTCCTTCGATAGTGACAATATTTTTATTATTGAAATAGTGAGCACCAAAAATGCAGGTACGACTTTCAACAGTGGTGCCGTCCGCTTGTACTTCCATCACTGTGCAGGCGTGACAAATACCTTGCCCACAACCAAAGTGAGTTCCCGTCAAGTCAAGATATTCATGTAAAAATTCAATCATCGGCATGCCAACAGGAACATCAATAGGGCCGATTTTTTTGCCATTGATTGTTAAGCTTAATGGCATTTTTTCAATAATAGGAACGGCATTTTTAATCTTCATGATAGTGCCTTTTGGATTTTTTCTACTGTAATTGGGAATTCATAAAAACGCTTACCGGTTGCATGGGTTAATGCATTACTGGTGGCGGGCAATATTGGGATCATCCCAAGTTCAGCCATACCTTTTGGTGGTGAGGTTTCTGAAAGTGGTGGTAAGTAATCAATGGTTTGCTGCCAGACAGCGACATCTTTTGCGCGTGGAACAACATAACGATTAAAATTCCATGTGCCATCACCGGGGCCGTTTTCATATAACGGTAGCTCTTCAAGTAGCGCGTGGCCAATACCCATCGCAGTTCCCCCTTGAATTTGTCCAGAAACTAATTCAGGCACAATCATAGTACCGGGGTCCATAATCATATGATGTCGCATAACGTCGACTTCACCGGTAAGTGTATTCACGTTGAGCTCGACCAAACAAGACGCAGGGGTCACAGTTGTTGGGTCTGCTTTAGCGCGCTGTGTTGGCGGGTAATAAGCAATTTCACGCTTAATGAAATGATATCCACCCGTTGTCATGAGTTTTTTCAACTCTTGAGGCGCGCCATCACCATATCGAACAGATAACGCATCCAGCGGAAGATTACGTAAACCGAGTGTTGGAATGTCAAAGTCTGCTCGTGCCCATTGCCAGCTTGAATAGCCATGCACGGCAACACCCGTGATGAGACCTAATTGATGCGCTCTTTTGGCTAATATATTGAAGGGAATTGGCTTCATACCACCACCTCCGATACCATCAGGTCCTACGCGGATATCCGAAAACTCAACATTTAAACCATTAAATGACCCGCCACCTAAGCCTTCACTCCAGATACTTTTTGCGGCTGGCCATAGCGAGTTTTCAAGTAAAAAGCGACCAGCTTGGCGCGTACCGAAACCGATATAATAAACGCCACTTGATGAGCTCATGTCAGGGATGAGTGCTGGTGTCCAATAAGGATCATTTTTTGCTAATTCATCTTGTTTTTTCTGATTGGCCCAACTGGTTTTTAATGGCAGTTGGTCAAATTCAGTAACCCCAAATTCAACAACATCTGGCGCCTTACTCAGTGCTTGCCAAACCATTACTTGCTGCGCAGTTGTACCACCGGTACCGATTTCTTGCATACAGTGGCGCATAGTGAGTTGCCCTTGCGCATCGAATTCAAGGGAAAGGATGGTTGGTACACCACTGGAACCGTAAACTTGTTGGACTTGAGCAAAACCAACACCATAGAGTTTGCCAGGATTTGCAGCATCATATTCAGCTTTCTTTTTATCTCGATTAAGCCAAAGAGGATGTTTTTCTACTAAATTTAGCATTTCTACATTGCGAGGGTCACCAGCAATAACACCGCCTTGTGTATTCGGATAACCTTCTAAAATCGCATTTCGACGGCGTAGCTCGATAGGGTCGATATTGAGGTTATGCGCGATTTCATCCACCATCAATTCTGTAATTGCCATTGATTGCAATGAACCAAATCCGCGCATTGAGCCTGCTTCTACGGCGGGTGTCGCCATGGCTAATGCAGTCAAATCAGATTTAGGGAAGTAATATATGGATTGTGCGCCACGTACTGCAACGTGCGAAACCGCAACGGAAAGGTTTTCACGACCACCACCATTACAATTGTAAGTTCCTCTTAATATATCAAACTTACCTGTCTTTCGATCGCCGATGATGGTTACATCCATTTCAATTGAGTGACGTTTCATACCCATTTGAAATTGTTCATAACGATCGTTTGCCATACGAACGGGCAGACCGTCAGCGTAGAAACTTGCCACCATTGCATAGAATGGAAACACCGAATAATCTTTGGAGCCATAACCGACGGTTGAACCGGTTAATAAGATAATATTTTCAACTGGAAAGTGCTTATTGCGTTTTGAAAGTTCGGCCGCTGCATTAACAACCCCAGCAGGCGACTGCGTTGCTGTCAAAATATGCAATGTTTTGGTTTTGGCATCATACCAAGTATTACTGTTATCAGGTTCCATCGCGCAGGGGTCGATAGATTGTGAAAAACCATGACGCTCTAATACAAATTTATCTGGATTTTGGCGTGCCGCTTCAATTTCTTGATTAATTTGTCGTGCGTAATCCATTCCCTTCTCTTGGGCATCTGGCTTATCTTCGGCTTGGTGTAGTGCTTGAATAAAGCCACCGCCACGGTCTTTGCGGATGACGGGGGGAACGGTAATGGCATGTTTAGGGTCATAAGGCGGCCAAACGGGTGTATTGCCATCGAATCCGCCTTTGATACCCGAGTCTTGATAGGGTGAAAATATAGAAGGCGAGAGTGGTGTTTCTCCTCCGATACGCACATAACGTGCTGCGCCATAATTGGCGAGTGGCTTGATGCCCGTGACCGCGCCGTATTTCACCACATCGGTATTAAAACGTAACATGCGTTGAGCTGCACTATAACGATCAAAGTCATGATAAATAAGGATGGCGACAGGATGGCCAATGATCGGTGATGTATCACCTTTGGGGACTAAAATATTATAGCCATAAAAGCCTTTTCCCATACTGGTATCTTGGGGAATATTCAGTCCATCGCGAATGAGATCTTCTTGTAGAACAATACGATCGGGCTGTAAGTTTGGCCCTAACATTGAAATATCAATTCCTTCAAAGCTTCTATCTGCTTGTGTGGCTTTTAACATAAAAGCGTAGCTTTGTTTTTGAGGCCAGCCTGGAATATCTTTTGCTCGGTAATCTCGAGCAAAGTTTTTTTGTCCTGTAACTTTTTCGATACCATCCCAGCGGAAACGTGCTTTACCATCTTGACCTATCCATCCCGTCGATGGTGCATCTGAATCTACTTCCAAGGCGATTGCGAAGGGGAGTCGGCCAACCATGACCGCAATACCTGCGATTGTGCCTAGTTTGATGAGATTTCGTCTAGAAATTTGTCCCGACATTTTGTACTCCCAGAATTTATTATTTTTGGACTTATATTTGTAATAGATAGCGATAGAAAATGAAGCTTTTATGGTTTTAATTGAAAGTATATTTCAACTAAATTGAATGCTCTTATTCGAATTGCTCAGATGACCGTGTTTATCTATTTTTATAGATGAAAATATACCACAGATAATATGTGTATATTGTTAATGATAAAGTCATTTATGCAAGATAGTGAATAATTTTAAATAAACCTTCTTTAATTGAATAAAGGTAATCGAAAAAACTAATTGAGTTGAAATATTATTATGCTAATAAGTGAAAGAATAGACGGAATGATTGTTATTTATCATGTATAAATAAATTTATGGGTGAATTTAACTGACATTTAGTCGAAAAATGATGATTAAAATAATGGCTAAAAATAAATTTGATAGGAAATATGACTGAATGACTGATGAGCTAACACGTTGGATAACAGATTATGGTTATTGGGCCGTCTTCTTCGGCACAATGATTGAGGGTGAGACGGCGGCATTTTTATCTGGGATAGCGGCGCATAATCAATTGTTATCGTATTCATGGACGATGCTTTTTGCCGCGCTCGGCGGTATTGTGAGCGACAATGTGCTTTTTCTCGTTGGCCGATTTTCAGGAAGTCGTATTTTACCCCGCTTTAAGCGTCATCAAAATAAAATTGCCCGAGTGCAGCAACTTATTCGCCAACGGGAAAATGTGATTATTATCGGTATTCGTTTTGCTTATGGTATGAGAACTATCGGCCCAATTATTATTGGCGCAAGCAAAGTGAATCCGTTGAAATTTTTAGTGCTAAATATTTTTGGTGGTGCGATATGGGGCTGCGGTATTGTCTCAATTGGCTATTTTGTTAGCTCTATAGTGCTCAGACTGCCTATTCATTCATATTTTCTATGGGCGATGATAGCGATTATTTTTATTTTGTTATTGCTCTTTTGGTTTAAGAAAAAATATCGTTCATCAAAAAAATAAGGCTTATGAGTAAACCAATAAGCCTTATTCGCTTTTAACAATACTTACTGCCGATGTGTTTTAATTTTTTCAGGAGTCACATCCGCAGGCTGTCCTCCCCATTCAACACGTAAGAAATTAACTAACTCTGCAATTTGTTTATCATCAAGTTTTCCTGCAAAGCCCGGCATGCTTTGCATACTTTCATTATTAGGGAATTGCTGTTCAGGTAAACCATCTAAAATAACATTGATCAGGTTAGTACTGTCAGTATCTCGTAACGTTGAATTTCCTTTCATTGCGACAGCCACATGCGGCTTACCACTGCCATCATATGCGTGGCAACCGGAACAGGATTCAAGGTAAACTTGGCGACCTTGTTCACTGCCAGACCCTAATTTAGCAGGTAGTGTTGCAGGTGGCGTATCACCCATCAAATAAGTGGCGATGGCTTTATTGTCATCACTGGTTAAATGTTGCGAACTGAGATAAATCACAGGGTGCATATCGCTATAGGCAGAGCCTTGAGCCGTGATACCCGTCATGAAGAACTGATGTAAATCGTCGGTTGTCCATCCTCTTGCAGCAAGAGCTTCTGGTGTAATATCAGGCGCAGTAAAACGGCCTAATGAGCCACCTTTCATGAACTTATCTAGCTCCATTTCCCCCATGATGCCACGAGGTGTATGGCATTCAGCACAATGCTCTAAGACATTGACTAAATATTTCCCTCTAATCCACTCAGCTGAGCTACCCTGAGAACTATCAGGTAGCGGCTTATCACTGAAAAACAGTAAGTTCCAACCAATCATTGCCATTCGTTGATTAAACGGGAAAGGTAGTGAGTTTTCAGGAGGCGCAATATCAATCGCTTTTCGGCTCATCAGATAGCTATACATGGCATCTGAATCTTCACGCGTGA
Source organism: Providencia sp. (assembly GCF_052096715.1). Classification (NCBI taxonomy): domain Bacteria; kingdom Pseudomonadati; phylum Pseudomonadota; class Gammaproteobacteria; order Enterobacterales; family Morganellaceae; genus Providencia; species Providencia sp. Next base: position 51,333 of record NZ_JBQDNB010000015.1, on the reverse strand, counting down.
CGCCTTTATAAGAGGTATAAGGCATTGCAGGGTATAAGTGACGACTTGGTGGAGAAATACCTTCTGTTAAAGCACGATGGAAATCTTCTTTTGTCCAACGACCAATACCAAAGTCAGCGGATGGGGTAATATTGCTACTGTAGATTACACCAAATGGCGTATCGACGGGATAGCCTCCTGCCATTGGCGCCCCATTGGCAGCGGTATGACAGGCTGCGCAGTCTCCTGCTAATGTTAAGTAGTGACCACGTTCGATTTCTTGGGCGGAGGCGGTGACTTTTTGCACAGGGCCATCGGGAGTGCGACTTTCAAACCAATAGAGTACCGCCCAAACTACAATAGCTATCGCGATTAGCCATAATAAAATACGTTTGATCATTTTATGGCCTCCTTAATCAAACCCGGCATACTAAGAACAACATCACGAACGGCCTCATAATAGCGAACGTAGCCCGTACAGCGGCAAATGTGGTTGTTCAGCGCCTTTTTAATGGCATCTTCCAGATCTTCTTGAGCAATAGGATTACGTTGTAATTCCTCAACAAATACGGTGGCGGCGTTCACAAAACCGGGGGTGCAATAGCCACATTGAAAACTAAAATGTTCGATAAACGCTTGCTGAACAGGGGATAACTTAACTTCCCCATCCTTTTCTTTGGTTACAGCACCTTCGATGGTACGAATTTTTTTATTGTTAAAGAAATGTGCGCCTGTGATACAGGTGCGGATCTCTTCACTAGTACCTGATGGGTTATCTAAGATAACGACACAAGCGTGGCAAATACCTTGCCCACAGCCCAATCGTGAACCCGTCAAGTCGACATATTCGTGTAAGAAATCGATCATCATTAAGCCTTCAGGAACATCCATTGGCCCATATTGTTGACCGTTAATATTTAAAGTGAGTGGCAGAAAATTTAAGCTCATTGGATTACCTCTAAGATGTCTTCAGGACGCACGGGTAGGTGCAAGAAATGATGTCCAGTTGCGTCAGCAATGGCATTTACGATAGATGAAACCACGGGGATCATCACAACTTCCGCAACGCCTTTCGGCGGGTCGGTTTCGGATAAGCCGGGTAACACTTCGCTGGTCTGTTTCCAAACCGCCACATCACTGGCTAATGGCAGATGGTAACGGTTAAAGTTCCATGTTCCATTGCCGGGGCCATCTTCATAGAGAGGTAAATATTCATGGAGTGCATGGCCAATTCCCATTGCTAGTCCTCCTTGAATTTGTCCTGAAACGAGTTGAGGTACAATTAAGTTGCCGCATTCGACGACACTATGGTGGTCGATGAGCTCAACTTTTCCCGTTGCAGTATCGATAGCTAATTCTGATACGGTTGCCACCGCACTGTAGTAAGTCACCCCTGCATTATTGCGTTGGGTGTCGGGGTAATAGGCTTTCTCTCGCTTCCAGACTTGATATTCTTTGCCTGCAAAACGTAATGAGAGACCATCAATAGGTAAACGGCGTAGCTCATCGTTAATTTGATAATCAGACTCCGCCCATTGCCAGCGGTTAAATACGTGACAAACTGCGCCGGTTAATCCACCCATTTGAAAGGTGCGCTCAATGAGGCGAGAAAGTGGGAGAACTTCAAGTCCATCAGCTGTCAATCCGTTATCGACCCAGCGAGCATCTTCACGACGAACAACTAACGGTGCTGCTTGTCCTCCACCAATACCTTCTTGCCAAATCGACATAGCCGCAGGCCATAGGCCATACTCAAAGACTAAACGTGCCGCTTCTTCTGTACTTTGAGTGAAATAATAAGCGGAGTTACTGGCACTTGCCGGAGAACAATAATTTGGTGTCCAAAGTGGATCTTGCGCTAAACGGTCTTGTTCGTCTTGGGACATGGCAAACGGGTTACCGCTAGAAACCATAGGTAAAACTGACCAGTCAACCACGGAAAAATGCGCTTCTTCTGCTGGTTTTCCTAGCCATTTGGCACATACAACCGACTGAGATGTTGACATCCCAGTGCCGATTTCTGCACCACTATGATAAATGGCAATTTTACCTTCTGGCGTTAATTCTACGCGAGCAAATGAAGATTCCGCACCTGTACCAAAATCCTTTTGAACACAGGAAATGCCTGTGCCAAATAGTTTACCCGGGTGTTTCGCTTCATAGTCTGATTTTCGTGTGGTTTTATCTTTCCATATTGGATGATCTGCGCAGCGAATGAGTACCTCATCAGCACGAATTGCACCGCCAGGGATAGCCCCTTGCGTATTTTTCATCCCTGACTTGATAATGTTTTTTAGTCGAAATTCAATCGGATCGGCTTTCAGTAGTTTAGCCGCTTCTTCCATCAACATATCCGTGGCAGCCATGGCTTGTAATGTGCCATAACCACGAGCAGATCCTGCATCAACGGCTCTGGAAGCAATACCGACCGCAGATAAGTCACTTCTCGGAATGTAATAAATGGCTTGTGCGCCCGTTGCGCCCACCATGACAACCGAGGGGGTAAAGTTACAGCGCCCGCCGCCATCTCCAACAAATGAGGCGCAAAGAGCTTCAATTTTATGGGTTTTCTTATTGACTGCGAGGGTGTAGTCCATATCAAACGCATGACGTTTGATGGTGGACTGAAATTGTTCATAGCGGTCGTTAGCCAATCGGATAGGGACGCCATCACCATATAGGGTCGCCATAGCGCCATAGTAAGGAAATGGCGTATGGTCTTTTGAGCCATAACCGACAGTAAAGCAAGGGTGTAAAAAAATGCGTTTAATTGGAAAATGCGATTTTGCTAACATTTCAGGTAAAGACGCTGAAATTTCTTGTGGTGATTGAGTCGGGACAACAAGATGGAATGATTGAGTTTGTGCATCATACCAGCCATTTGCATTGTCGGGCTCAAGCGCTGCTGTATCAATAGATTGTGAGAAATAATTACGTTTTATGATCAACCAATCTTCAGGCGGGTTTTCAAGCTGTTTAGCGAGTTGATCTGCATGATACATGCCTTCTTCATCGAGTTTTCCTCCTTCTCGACCTTCAGGCCATACGGGTAGATGCTTTTTCATACCAATGGGGGAAATTGGCATATCTTTTAGGCTGGAATATATATCAGGTGAATATGGGTCTTCATCTCCAATACGTACACCGCGATAGCTTCCCCATGGGTCGCGCTGTAATGGGCCAGTTTGTGCTCCATATTGAATGACATCATCACGAAATTTAAGTGTTTCTTTAGCGAAACGAAATTTAGCAAAATCATGATAAATAAGTAATGCTACCGCTTGACCAAGGTAAGCGGGTGTTTTTCCCGCAGGAAGCAGTAAATCATCACCATAAAATTCAGGGAAGGCGACACCGTCTTTTTCGAGGTCTGTGGCTGTGACTACTCTGTCAGGCATCAAACCATCATTTAGTAAACTGAGATCAAAATCAGTATAAATTTTGTCGGCTTGGGTTACGCGAAGTAAGAATGCATGGCCTTGTTGTTTTGGCCAGTGTGGAATGTCGCGAGCTCGAATATCGCGCGCAAATACTTTTTCGCCTTGGACTTTGGCATAACCGTCGATACGAAATTTGATGCGTTTATCGACAGGGTCCCAGTCTGGGGATTGAAGAATTTTCTCTTCAAATAACACATCAAAAGCACGGCTATACAAAGGGGCTAAATAAACAGAGATCCCCGCAATAACAGCACACTTAAGAAAATGCCTGCGAGTAAATTCGACATTGCTTTTGCTCATAATATACCCTTACACTTATTTTATTATTTTTAATTTATTACCAACCTAACGAGTATCGATTTAAATAATCTAACGTAGCAGAAAAAATAATGTCTAAATACGAATCATTCGAATGGGTTAACAATAAATAAAAACTATTATAATATTTAATATATACTCAAAAAAATCGAGGTGCATGTAGATGACTAATGATGATAGTCGGGGGCATAGATAAACTATGTGACTCGGCTAGGTGAGTGCAGTCAACAACCATGCAGCTTAAATAATGATGAGTATGCACCCCTATAATATAAACAAAATATCTATTAATGCATAATAGTAAACTATGATAATTGGAATATTAATTACTGCAGCAGGAAAAAGTCAGCGTTTTCAAAATGCTGGCGGTCATGGAAATAAGTTGAATAGCTTTTTGGGAGAGCGTACTGTGTTTGAACAAACACTGGTAAATTCAATCGAGAGCGGATTGCCTGTACATGTAATAACCAGACCAGATAATCTGGAAGTTATAAACAATTGCTTGCAATTTAATGTGCCATATTCATTATTAAATAGTGACGGGCTAGGCGATTCAATTGCGCTAGGCGTCAAAAAGACTCAAGATTGGGATGGATGGCTAATTCATTTAGCAGACATGCCTTACATTAGTTGTGATTTATTTGTTCAAGTCGCTCAAGAATTAAAAACATGGTCACTAGTGAGGCCTATATACCAAGGTTTACCGGGACACCCTGTGGGAATATCTGCAATATATAGGCAAGAATTAATTAATTTATCAGGAGATGAGGGGGCAAAATCAATATTACAACATCATTATACCCATCAATTAAATATAAATGATAAAAGTGTCGTCAAAGATATTGATTATCCTCTGCTTGATAATAAATAAGGTTTAAATATGTTACGTGAAGATGTCTCTGTGATAGCGCAAGCCATTACATGGGTTAAAGAACAACCCGTTTGGCTATGTACCGTGTTAAGCACTTATGGTTCATCACCGAGAAGTCCGGGTTCTCTTCTTGTCGCAAAAGGTGACGGCCTGTATTCGGGATCGCTTTCTGGGGGATGTATTGAAGAGGATTTCATTCAACGAATACAAACAGGTGAATACCTCAAAGAAAGCCAAGTGGTTCGCTACGGCCAAGGAGGAGTAGACGCTAAAGTGAATTTACCTTGTGATGGTAGTTTAGATGTTTTGATTGAATACCTGCCAAATAATGCAGTTTCTCTCAATTATCTTCTTGAGTTACAAAAAGCACTTGAGGGCTATACGGCGATTATTAAAAAAATTACCTTGCCGCGGTGTGGGGAAATCAGTCAAGTGATTGATGCTCAACATCCCACAAAAATTGAGCGACAAAATGACTCAATTCAACTTTATATTGCAGCTCCTCCTCGACTTATCATTGCGGGTATCTCTAATGTTGGCTTGTACTGTGCTGATTTCGCACTGACACTGGGATTTGAGGTGATTATTTGTGAGCACCGAAACGATGAGCTTTCTCGTTTTGCAGGGCAAATTTCCCCTTTGGTTGAAATGAGTTCACTATTTCCTGCACGTTTCTTAGAAGAAAATAGCTGTTCAGTGAATACCGCCATTGTGTCATTAACCCATGATCCACGTATCGATGATCTGACATTAATGGAAGCGGTGAATACCCCAGCATTTTATATCGGTGCGATGGGGTCACAGCGTACGAGTGATCGCCGTCGTGAACGACTAATAGCGGTTGGTGGAATGTCGATAAGTGAACTTGACCGGATACATGCGCCTATTGGCATTCCAATAGGCAGTAAAACACCATCTGAAATTGCGCTGGCTATTATGGCGGATATTGTTGCTTGCAAAAATGGCATTAAATTTGCAGAACGATTATCGAAAATAACAAAATAATCAATAAATTGAAAAAGAGCATTGGGTTGATGCTATGCTCTTTTATTAACGCTGGGATGAATACAAATAAGTACTAAATTCACGAATTTTGTCCATTAGCTTTGCCGAATCGTATTTATCGGTAATCACCTCAATATAAGCCGCGGTATCAAGGGTGTTTATTATGTTGAGTACTTTATTTGTAATTCAATTTTATAAACCAAATGTTAATTAGGGGAAATTGAAGTTAATGTGATATAAAAAATGTAATTCTTTGTACTGAAAGTGTTTTTAAGTTTATTACGAGTGGTTTGGTAGTTTTAATATTTGCAAGAATTTATCGATAATTTTCACATATTAATCGTTTTTTGATAGTGGCTAGTTTATTTGATGATTTAATATTCATACAGGCTATGAATTATCAAGATGAAGCATAATGAGTATATTTAATAAGATTGGTTTGTATAACATTAAGAGCACTAATATTAATTTGGTTACGTATAAGAAAAATGGTAATTCGTTGTTTTTAAAAAACATAAATGAGATAAAAAACAATTCGTTATCAACTAAAAATAATACTAATTATTGTGTTCGAAAAAAAAATAGCAGTAATCAAAGTAATTTTAGTCTTGGAATTAGTAAATTGAGTCGTTCAACTTCAGGCATAAGTAAAAAAAATTATCGGAGCTCTGTTAATGCTAACCTTAATAAGGTGGCTCGTAGTAACCTAAGAGAGCTTGTTAATAAATCTGTTGTGATATCGGATTCAGGAGCGAATGCTAGAATTAACTTCGCTAATACAACAAGATTTAATGGTGTTAAAACCGAGACTACTCTTAGTGAAAAGAGTGAATTGTTAAAAGATAAAGCTCAAGTAATGAAAGGCGATGTTAGCCCATTGATTGGAAAAGGTATTATATCGACTAAGGTGGTGGATAGTAAATTACCAATTGAATGCGATTATGTTAGGTTTGATAAAGAAAGTGAACAGCTTACTAACAATATCTTAGATATTGCTTATGGACTTGAAGCCTATAGTGGGAAAAATATTCAATCGGCCGAGATTATATTAGGAACTCCAATAGGTAATTATTATAATAAACAAGAATTTAGTGATAATCTTAAGTGCATACAATTGGATAATGGTAACTGTGGAACCGTAGGTTTCAGATTTAATTTATCACAACTTAAACCAGAACAGCCTCTACTCATTCATAGCGGAGAGCTTTCAGGTTGTACTATGGTATTTGGTATAAAAGATGAACATTTTTATGCACTACATAGCGGGCAACCAGGAAATAATAAATCAGAATGGGAAACTGAAATAGATGGTTCAAAGTCGATAATTGATAGTCATAAAAAAATGACAGGATCATCGACTAAAACTGATGGTCAAATTAATAATCAAGTTCTTACTGATTATCTTCATGAAAACTTTGAGTATTCAATAATGACCTTTTGTGGGCATGGTGAAAATGTTAATAGTCAAAAAAATGTCATTTCTTTTGACTATAATAAATCATCAACACTGATTAGTAAAAATGAGGTTAGAGTCGCGAATGCGATTGTGGTATTAACTAATGACAATGGCGTAATTAAAATGAGCTCTCTTAGTGATGATATAGCGATTGATAAAAATTCGTTAAAAACCAAATCATTATCACATACTATGTCTAGTTCTAAAGAAATATTGGTATTGAAAAGTAATACCAAATTATAGAGAGTGCTTGTAGATGGAATTCAGAAAATTTTTTATGATTAAATATATAAAATAAAAGTAGTGTTAAATGTGAATGAGCACTGAATTATATTGAAAATATAGCACTATCGTTTCATCTAGCTAGCGATATCACTTATTTTTATATAGAGCTCTTTTCAATGAATAGGTATACTAGTACAGTTGATTTTAAAAGTAAGTTATTACATTTTTTGATGTAATATAAAATTAAAAACAAATATATTCTAATATTGATTGTTTTATTTGAGTGATATTTATTTTTAAGTCTAATATAGACAATCATTATTGGTCATTTCGTTATTCTTTTATGGAATGTTTTAAATGAAAAAAACAATTCGCCAAGTGACATTTGATTTATTACGTAAACTCGATATTACAACTGTTTTTGGTAACCCTGGTTCAACAGAAGAAACATTTTTAAAAGATTTTCCGAGTGATTTCCAATATATACAAACGCTACACGAGTCTTCGGCGGTTGCGGCGGCAGATGGTTATGCTCAAGGTATGCGTAAAGTGGCGATGGTCAACGTTCACACCTCTGCTGGTTTAAGTAATGCAATGAGTAATATTTTAACCGCATACATGAATCGTACTCCATTAATTATTACTGCCGGTAATCAAACTCGTGAAATGCTACTTATGGAACCTTGGCTAACGAATATTGAGCCAGAAGTGCTACCAAAGCCTTGGGTTAAATGGAGTTATCAACCCGTTCGCGCGGAAGATGTTCCCGCTGCTTTTATGCGTGCTTATGCTATGGCATTACAGCCGCCGGCCGGGCCAGTATTTTTATCCATTCCACTTGATGATTGGGACAAACCTGCTGTAGACAATAATGCCGTTGTGCGTTCAGTTTCTGAACGCATTGGTTACGATCCTCTGCGATTGCATGAATTTGCTGACGCGCTCTCGGCTGCAAAAAATCCGGTACTGATTTATGGTTCGGCAATTGCGAGAGGGCAAGGCTGGGATGCAGGAATTAAACTGGCTGAAAAATTAAATATTCCAGTTTGGTCAGCCCCTGCGTCAGAGCGTCCACCTTTTCCGGAAACTCATCCTCTTTATGCAGGCGGTCTTCCATTTGCGATTGCACCTTTATCTGAAAAATTACAAGGGCATGATTTAGCAATAATTATTGGTGCACCTGTTTTTAGGTATTACCCTTATGTAGGGGGGGAATATATTCCTGATGGCCTGCGTTTATTACATATTACTGACGACCCGATTGAAGCAGGGCGATCGCCTGTTGGTGATAGTTTATTAAGTGATGCAGTTCTCGCAATCGAAGGATTAACTCATCTGGTGACAGCAAGAGCTACAGCAGCGAAAACAGTTGTTAAACAATCACATGGGATGGCGCCTCATCCGGCAGCTCCAGAGACGCTGGCAAATGATACTCCACTGAGCGCCTCACAATTATTTCGTGCACTTAGAGCTGTTTCACCGAAAGAAACCATCTTGGTTGAAGAGTCACCTTCTAATCTTGGTGAATTACATCGCGAATGGCCCATTGAATCACCGGATTCATTTTATACTTTTGCAAGTGGTTCATTAGGTTGGAACTTACCCGCGAGTGTTGGGCTTGCATTAGCAGAAAGAGATAGCGGTCGCAATCGTCCTGTGATGGCAATTATTGGTGATGGCTCGATGCAATATTCAATTCAAGGTTTATGGAGTGCCGCTCAACATAATTTGCCGATTGTGTTTGTGATACCGCGAAATAGTGAATATGCGATTTTAAAATCATTTGCGGTATTAGAAGAAACACCGGGAGTGCCGGGGTTAGATATCCCAAACTTAGATATTGTGGCATTAGGCAAGGGTTATGGTTGTGCTGCGATAAAAGCAGAAACGATTGAACAGGTAAAACAAGCTTGTAAAGATGCTTTTAGTCGTAAAGGACCAACTGTTATTGAAGTCCCGATTTTACCAGCAATTCCGCCACTTATTTAATTACAATACAGAATTAATGGTTTAAATAGCCTCACATCAGTCAATGTGGAGGCTATTTTTTTAGCCTCTTTTCGCAAAATGTGTAAGTTTTTTGTAATCAATCTATTTTAGATGATTTACTGTATCGTTTCGGCTTTATATAGTTCTTTAATCTATAATAGAAAGTCGTTCACAGCTTTTGGTAGATGAGAGAAAATGCATAAAAAATCAATTAATCCTTCTTCTGTTTTTGATTCTTTACAATATGGTTTTAGTCAGGCAATTGAGACAACAGGTACTCGCCAGTTATTTCTTTCGGGGCAGGTGGGCGTTAATGCAAATCAAGAAACTGTGGCTGGTGGTATGTATGAGCAAACAGTACAATCGTTAGTCAATATTGAACATGTTATCAAAGAAGCCGGCGGTGATTTATCTCATGTCTCGATGCTGAGGATCTATATTAAACAAGGGTTTGATACTCATGATGAACAGCTCGATATTGCGAAAGCCTTAAAAGAAAAATTTAATGCAACGCCACCTGCGTCATCATGGATTATTGTTACGGGGCTATCTTTACCTGAGTGGTTAATTGAAATCGAAGCTCACGCAGTGTTAAGCTAAGCGATTAAATAACTAAACAGATCAATAGCGCTATTTGGCGCTATTTTTGATTTTTTCATTAAAAAGAGGTTGTTATGTCAGGTGCTAAACTCGGTGGTGAAATAGTTCGCAGTGAAACAGGTAAGAATAAACGATTATCACGACTTGAAATTAATGAAATAAAACGTGCTGTTGAAATTGAAAACTCGATTTGTAAAAGGCGCGGAAAAAAAGCTAAGCTTCCTATAGTTGTTCGTTTTCATTGTGGCTGTAATTGTTTTTCAGTTAATGTTAAATAAAGTTAAATTTTTATGATATTCAACCAAAGCTTAAATTAAATTTTATTTGCTATCGTGCGTAATGTCCATTCTTCAGTTAGTGAAGTTAATAATTTTTTGATTACATTAGTTTGTATGATATCTATTTTTATACTTATTTTTCAAAAGATTATAATATTAGGATATCTAACTAAAAAAACTAAAGCACATATAGTAAAGTTTTTTCTATCAATATAGATTAAAAATAGCGTGGCTATAGTTATTAGTGTTCGGTTCTTATTTTTAGAATTAAGCCCTAATATTTAAATTATATTGGAAAAATACAATGAAAGCTATATTGAATTTTTTATTGTTGGTGATGAGTATATTTTTTATTTCTGCATGTGATAATTTTGATCTCATGGAAAGCAAGGGAAAGTTTTATTATAGTAATCCAACGAAAAATAATATTATATTTAAAATAGATGGGAAAAAATATGATGTATTACCCAACCATCATGGGGTGATTCAGCTTTCTTCTGGTTTACATACTATGGCGGACAATAAAAACAATATAACGACATTTATGGTATTCGAACATAATTCTGGTGGGATTATTAATCCGTATCATTTTGTATATTATACATTATCAGAGGTTTATAGCGTAGAAGGAAATAGTGATATATTCAAGCCCTCCATTCAGCCGGTTATTTTTCATGGTCATGAGCTAGCGATGCCGATTAGAAGTACCAGCGCTCAGATTATCGATGCAAATTTATTTAGATGTCACTCTCCTATCGGAGAGAGGTTGCCTACGTTGATAGCTTCGAAAAATAATAATTTTGAAGGTAATATTCAATCTAAGTGTTTTGATGAAAGTGAAATAACTGAATATATCGATCTCAAAGAGAATTTAAGTTTAATTTCTGAAATAGAAAAAGATAACGCAATGAATTCAGTGAATATGAAATTCAATTATGAAATACCTAGTGTTGATTTTTCAGATCCTCAAGTGCAGTCAACAGCTCAACAGCTAATTAAATTAGTTATGCAATTACAAGAATCAAATAACACTGATATTCATGATAGATTAAATACACAGTTTCATCAGTTAAGCATTGATTTTGTTAATGCGTATACGGCATCCTCTATAAATTATAGCTCTGAAGAAAATGAGCGGTATAATGCGTTTTTTAAGCAAATTAATCAGCTTAGAAATGGTGGTATTTGGATTCGATAACGCTTTGTATTTTTGGTATTATCAGTAATGATTAAATAATTTAAGGCGAATTGGTATAGCCTATTCTCCGGTAATAATTACCGGTAACAATAAGTGTGAAACATGAATTAAGAATATGCTTATCAATTAAGCAGAGTAATCTTATTTGAAATAATTATTAAAATTGGATGATAGCTATAGGCCATATTAACTGTAACTTCATCAAGGAATTCGGCGATGACTAAATTAAAAAAGTCGTTTTTAACCATGATATCAACCGCTTTAATATTATTGTTTTCGAGTGTTTCACTGGGTAAAAGTGTTATTGAAACAACCAAAGATACGGAAGTCTTAGACTTAGTCTTTATCTTAGATAAAAGTGGCTCTATGTCTGGTTTCGAATCAGATACTGTTGGTGGATATAATAGTGTTCTAGCTGAAAATAGAGATAAAAAAGGCCAAACATTTATTACAACTGTTTTGTTTAATGACAAAACAAAAATGTTACATAATAGAGAGCCTATTAGTAAAGTTTCTAATTTAACTTTGGATGATTATTCTGTTAATGGAAATACAGCATTGTTAGATGCGATTGGTGAAAGCATTGAAAAGATGCGTGAAAACAGAAAAGTCACTAAAAATAATAACGTTTTATTTGTCATCATTACTGATGGTGAAGAAAATAGTAGTGAGAAATATAATGCTGCAAAAATTAAATCAATGATTAAATCTGCGGAAACTGAAGATAAATGGGATTTTATCTTTTTAGGTGCCAATATAGATGCGGTATCAGAGGCTGAAAATATTGGTATAAAAAGCTCTAATGCGACAGGCTATGTTCAAGATGGAACTGGATATGACAAAGCTTATCGAGCTGTAAATAAAGCAGTTGAATCGAAGCAAATGGCTGCGCCAATATCAGAGGATTGGAAACAGGAAGTTGAGGCTGATGCAAAGGAACGCAAAAAATAATAAAATAAATTTTGAATTTATTGATTTAAAAATAATTTTTTAAATCATGTAAGAAGCCTCGGAAGTCTAACTAACGTTAAATGTTGGCTATCGGGGTTTTTTATTGAGCATTATTAGGAATAATTGCCAGCAAATGAAACTGTTTTGTCTATAATTGCTTTTTATTTTCATTAATAAAATCGGTCATTAATTTCATTACATCTTATAAAACTATAGTCGTGCTAGTTAAGCTATTTGGCTAAATCTCAAACTCAATTGTCAAATTTGCATAAGCCAACCTTCTTTTTCATCGATATGATAAAAAACTAAATGATTTATGAGGACACTTATGTGGAGCTTCTTCTTTGCTTATTTGGTTTTATATCTGGGATCACCACTGCATTATTTGGCTTTGGCGGTGGTTTCATCACAGTCCCCCTATTATACACATTAATTATATTAGTTTGGGGGCCTCGCAGTAACGCTGGAGAGGTTGCCATGCAAATTGCAGTGGCAACTTCAACCTGTGTGATGATTTTCTCTTCTCTACTTTCGAGTCGTGCTCATTATTTGAAAGGTAATCTCAACGGGTCAATGATACGTCCATTTATTATCCCTATTTCTTTAGGTGGAATTATGGGGGCATTTATCGCGTTATCAGTAGACAGTGAATGGATCCGTTGGATATTTATTGGCTACTTAGTTATCACAATATTTGATTGTTTTATTCGTCCCGGTTTTATGAAAATAAGTTCAAATAGTATTGGAGCGGTTAAAAAGAGATTTTATGCAGATACACCGATTGGTGTGCTCATTGGTGCAGTCGCTGCATTTTTAGGTGTTGGCGGCAGTGTAATGACCGTCCCACTAATGAGACGACGTGGTGCTAGTATGATCCAAGCGGCGGCGTTCGCTAATCCGTTAACTTTACCGATGGCAATTACTGGCACATTAACCTATTCATATTTTGCAATGACAAAACATCTTGAGTTAGGTGATGGCTTTATGGGAATGATCTATATTAAAGGTGCTTTGATTTTAATAACATCCTCATGGCTAGGCATCCGATTTGCAGCGTTATTAATGCCTTATCTGAGTGATAAACGTCATGCACAAAGTTATCCATTATTATTGTTAATTGTGTTAGTTGCTATGCTATTAACCTAATCTACCCATGGCATTTTGAGTGGTATTATATAGAGATTAAATGCAGTTTAATGTTGAGATTTTCTGCTAAATAGCCCTTTTGGTACACCTTTTGTAGGCGAACCACGATCAAACGGTTGTTTCCTGAGTGATTATGGTAGAATATGTTCGGTTACTACAGGCTTTTAGCGCGCATTTGGCATTGAGGAATGATGACAATGAATGAGGCAGAAACTCGCCCAACAAATTTTATCCGTCAGATCATAGATGAAGATCTGGCGACTGGAAAACACACTTCGGTGCACACTCGTTTTCCGCCAGAACCGAATGGCTATTTACACATTGGTCATGCGAAATCAATTTGCTTGAATTTTGGTATTGCGCAGGATTATCAGGGACAGTGTAATTTACGCTTTGATGATACCAATCCTGTAAAAGAAGATGTTGAATACGTTAACTCAATTCAAAATGATGTGCAGTGGCTTGGCTTCAAATGGAGCGGCGATGTTCGCTACTCATCAGATTATTTTGATGCATTGTATCAGTATGCGGTAGAGCTTATTAATAAAGGTCTTGCCTATGTTGATGAACTCAGTGCGGATCAAATTCGCGAATACCGTGGTACGTTAAAAGAGCCAGGTAAAAACAGCCCTTATCGTGACCGTCTTATTGCCGACAACTTAGCGTTATTTGAAAAAATGCGTGACGGTGGTTTTGAAGAAGGCAAAGCATGTTTACGTGCAAAAATCGATATGGCTTCACCATTTATGGTTATGCGTGACCCGGTTCTATATCGCATTAAATTTGCAGAACACCATCAAACCGGTAAAAAATGGTGTATCTACCCGATGTATGACTTTACGCATTGTATTTCTGATGCCCTAGAAGGGATCACGCACTCACTGTGTACATTGGAATTCCAAGATAACCGCCGTTTATACGATTGGGTTTTGGATAATATCACTATAGATTGCCACCCTCGCCAGTACGAATTTTCGCGCTTGAATCTTGAATACGCGATTATGTCTAAGCGTAAACTCAATCAATTAGTGACTGAAAAACACGTTAATGGTTGGGATGACCCTCGTATGTTGACCATTTCAGGTTTACGCCGTCGTGGTTATACAGCAGCTTCTATTCGTGAATTTTGCCTTCGCATTGGTGTCACTAAGCAAGATAATAATGTCGAAATGGCATCTCTAGAATCTTGTATTCGTGATGATTTAAATGCATCCGCACCACGAGCCATGGCAGTTATCGACCCAGTTCGTTTAGTGATTGAAAATAAAACAAATGGTGAAGAGATTTTAATTGCACCAAATCATCCAAACGACCCAGAGATGGGCACTCGTGAAGTACCATTTAGCAACGAATTATATATTGACCGTGCTGATTTTCGTGAAGAAGCTAACCGTCAATATAAACGCTTAGTTTTAGGTAAAGAAGTTCGCCTGCGTAATGCTTATATTATTAAAGCAGAACGTGTTGAAAAAGATGCAGAAGGCAATATCACTACTATTTACTGTACCTACGATGAAGATACATTAAATAAAGACCCTGCTGATGGCCGTAAAGTAAGAGGCGTAATTCACTGGGTGAGCATTCCTCATGCATTACCTGCTGAAATTCGTTTGTACGACCGTTTATTTACGGTGGCAAACCCAGCGGCAGAAGATGACTTTTTATCGACGATTAATCCAGAGTCTTTAGTTATTCGCCAAGGTTTTGTTGAACGTAGCTTACAAAATGCAGCACCTGAAAAAGCGTATCAGTTTGAACGCGAAGGTTATTTCTGTGCAGATAGTAAGTTGAGTAATGCAGAGCATCTGGTATTTAATCGGACGGTTGGGTTGCGCGATACTTGGTCTAAGGTTGAAGGGGCTTAAATCCTCGTCATAGTTCGCGTTGTAGCTGCGTTGACTTCAATATTTAATGTCCCCGTCATTCTTTGCGCCACAGGGGTGTTGGCATCATTAAGCTACCCGAATCACATACTAGTGTATGCTCATCGGGATAGCTTTATTTGCCGCCTACCTGTGACACAAATTATTTAGGGGACAAATCTGAGTTAAACTTCGCTCGTTTTACTTTTTAAAAAGCCGCAATTTTCTGATAAAGATTGCGGCTTTTTTACAGATGGATAAAGCTATTATTTAGTTGTTTTATCTACATTGTTTTTCAATAAATCATGGAGATATTTATTGGCTGACATTATATTGCCTTGCCCATCTTTGACTTGATATTGTTCACCCGTAATGGATGATTTTGAGGCAACATTATCAATAAATTGCTCTGCGGTTTGTAATCTCTTATGTGTTTTACCTAGCTTTAATCTTAGGTGAGATTCAGCATCTATAGCACTATGTTCTGTGCCATTTCGAGTGAAAGTGAGATTTTGTTGCTTACCCAGTTCTGTTAATAGCGCTTCTGTACGGATCTTTTCTTCAGGGCTTAGGGCGAAAGCTTGGGTTGTGACAAAAAGGCTTAGAAACAAAATTAAAAATGATGAAAAACGACGAAATGATTGAGTTGATAACAGTTGCAAGGTATTCACTCCAATACGTTAAGATGCGGGAATTATAGAGCGTTACCGGATTTAAACTATTGGCGTTATTCTGAGAAGTTTATTTTTAAGGATTATCTCTATTTGGCCTTTTAAGGCATAAAACGATAGCCAATCCCGGTTTCGGTGAGAAGATGAATTGGCCGGGCTGGATCATTTTCTAGCTTTTGGCGTAAATGCCCCATATAGATGCGAAGATAATGGTTATGTTCAACATAATTTGGTCCCCATACTTGTAATAGCAAATGGCGCTGAGTCAGTACTTTGCCGCTATTAGCAACCATTTCGCTGAGCAAACGAAACTCAATAGGGGTGAGATGTAACTGTTCATCTTTTTTGGTGACAACACGATTAATAAAATCGACGCTAATGTCACCGAATTGAAAAAGAGAACTTTCTTGACCTGTTTTACCAAATCGACGTAATGCGACTCGTACCCTTGCCAGCAATTCACTGATACCAAAAGGTTTTGTGAGATAATCATCAGCGCCAGCGTCAAGAGCGGCGACTTTTTGGGATTCCTCTTCACGAGCCGATAATACAATAACAGGAATACTACTCCACTTACGTAAATCACGAATTAAATCAATGCCATCGCCATCAGGTAAGCCAAGATCCAATATCAGCAAGTCAGGCTGTCTGGTGCCAGCCTCAATTAAGCCGCGATGATAGTTTTCAGCTTCAAAAACCTTCCAATTTTCACCCTCCAACGCAAGGCGAACAAAGCGGCGGATCTCTTTTTCATCTTCAATAATTAGGATTTGATGGGTGCCCACGATGGTTAGACGTCTCCTAGATTTCGGCCTCAATTTCAGGCAATTGTTTTAAAGGTAAAACAAAGTGGAAACTGGCACCACCTTTTTCATTATTTTTAGCCCAGATCTCACCACCATGTAACTGAATGATAGCACGACAAATTGCAAGACCTAAACCCACGCCAGGAATAGCGGATTCTTTTTGTGCACGCGAAAATTTATCAAAAATAGTTTGCTCTTGCCCATCAGGGATAGCATTACTGGCATCCCAAATTTCAATATGTACTTTTTGTGGCTCTGTATAGGCGCGAATTCCTATCGGTGTTTCTTCATCACTATATTTGGTCGCATTTTCCAATAAATTGATGAGTACACGTTCAATCAAGTTTGCATCACAATACAGCAGTAAATCCACTGGAATATCAATATCTAGAGGATGACTATGTAAAGTATAATCTAAAGTTCTCACTGCGCTACTGGTAATTTCTTGTAGTGACTGCCATTCAAGATTTGGTTGAATACTGCCAGATTGTAAGCGTGCCATATCAAGTAAGTTATTTACCAAGCGGGAAGTACTGAGCACTTGTTGACGCATTTTATCGACTTGGCTTGTATAGGGTGAATTTTCCGCAGACAAATTGAGCATGAGAATCTCTGTTTGACCAAATAAGACAGTCAATGGAGTTTTTAAATCATGAGAAAGCGCTGCGAGAAGTGAGTTTCTCAGTTGTTCTCGTTCAATATCTAATTTGGCGGCTTCCGCTTGCTTGGTCAGTTGTAAGCGCGATAGGGCACTTGCAATTAATCCGGTAAAAGTTTGTAGCATGCGTTGTTGTTCGGGAATGAGTAATTGACGTATATTTGTCGGCTCAATAGCAAGAACAGCAAGTGTTTGATCTGCGGAGGTAATGGGTTGTAATTGATAAGGTACGCTCGGCAATGTATCTGTACCTGCACCTGCGGGCTGACGTTTATCGAAGCTCCATTTAGCAATGGCTTTATCAATTTGCATTGGGCTATGCCCTTTGCATTGCAAAGGAAATAACTGGTTATTTTCATCGGGTAATAATAAGCAGGTTTTTGCTTGAAATGCATTATTGATGAAATGATAACCTGTTTCGCCAATATCTTCTGTACTGAGTGCTTGACCCAATTCCTTAGTCATTTCATACAGATGGCGAGTTCGCTGTTCTCGATAGCGTGCAATCCGCGCTTGATACCGCATACCCGCAGTGAGATTTCCGACGACGACGCCGACAATTAGCATCACGGAGAAGGTCACTAAATATTGCATATCCATGATAGCTAATGAAAAATGTGGCTGAACAAAGAATAAATCAAAGCTTATCACATTAATTAAAGCGGCAAAGATAGAGGGGCGACGCCCATAAAATAAGGCAATTAATACTACGCCAAGTAAATAAAGAGTGACTAAATTGGCTTTATCGAGGGCAAGTAAAAATGTGCGAGAAAAGAGGGTGATAGCGGCGCACATCAGTATCGCCATTAAAAAGCCATTGACGTCAGAGCGCCACTTTTCAGAAAACGGTTTTTTTTCTGGCTCTTTATCCCACTCACTTTTTTCTTCAAGTGCGACGATAACAAGGTCTAGATCGGGCCCTAACTTGCCTAAGCGATCGGCAAAGCCTTCACGAAGATTGAATTTTATCCATTTGCGATGCTTAATTCGGCGTCCGATTAGAATTTTGCCTAAATTATGCTCTCGCGCATAACGCAGGACTGCTTTTTCTTCTGAAGGATCTGATAGCGTGGCTGTTTCGGCTCCTAAGTCCTGCGCTAAACGTAATGCTTTTAAAATAGCGCGGCGCTGATTTTCAGGAAGGCGGTACAACGTTGGCGTTTCAACATAAACCGCATGCCAAATACTGCCTAATTTTGCCGCAAGGCGTGCTGCGGCTCGCACCAATTTTTCATTGCCCATATTATGACCAATGCATAAAAGTAATCCATCACGGGTATGCCAAACTGGTGCTTGCCCTTTTCCGTCACGAAATTCACGCATTTGGTCGTCAACACGGTCAGCGGTGCGACGTAAGGCTAATTCACGTAATGCAATAAGATTACCTTTACGGAAAAAGTGCTCGATAGCGCGCTCAGCTTGTCCTGAAATGTAAACTTTGCCTTCTTTTAAACGTTGGCGTAAATCATCAGGGGGAAGATCGACTAAGACCACTTCATCGGCAGCATCAAAAATATGGTCTGGGACCGTTTCTCTGACGCGAATACCTGTAATACTGCCAACAATATCATTTAAACTTTCAATGTGTTGGACATTAATTGTTGTGAGTACATCAATACCTGCATCAAGTAACTCTTCAACATCTTGCCAACGTTTTGGATGGCGACTGCCTGTCGGATTACTAAAGGCGAGTTCATCCATTAGAATGATGGCTGGATTTCTTGCAAGAGCCCCATCAATGTCAAAAGCCTGTAAACGACGTCCGCGATGATGAAGTCGGCGAGGTGATAATTGAGCAAGGCCATCAAGAAGTGCCGCAGTCTCTTCCCTTTCATGGGTTTCAACTACACCAATAAGAACATCTAAACCTTGTGCTCTTAGGCGTTGCGCTTCTTGTAGCATGGCATAAGTTTTTCCGACACCTGCACAGGCGCCGAAAAATATTTTAAGTTTGCCACGTCCGTGCTCGTTTGCCTTAGCCAAAAGCTCATCTGGATTTGGGCGAACAGGCTCTTGATTATTCATATTAACCTCAGTGAGTTAGGCTATTTTCTTGTTGTTTATATTCATCAAGGGCGATATTGAGTTCTAACACATTCACCACAGGTTCGCCTAAAAATTTAAATAAAGCACTTTGTGTATGCGTGTTTATTAGCGATTTTACCTCTTCTAATGGGATCTGTCTGTTTTTGGCAATTCTTGGCGCTTGATAAAGTGCGGCGGCAATGGAAATACTTGGATCGAGACCACTTGCCGATGAGGTTAATAAATCAACTGGGATAGCTTGTCCCCCCTCAGGGTTCTGTTGTCGTAGTAATTCACTACGTTGTGACATGATGTTACTCAGTAATGGGTTACTGACCGCCAAGTTACTACCGCCAGAGGCTAAGGTGTTATAAGGCATTTCCGATGTGGCAGAAGGGCGACCATGGAAATAGTCAATCCGTTGGTAATTTTGACCAATTAATGCAGAGCCAATAATGTGTTCATCTTGCTTAATGAGTGAGCCGTTGGCTTGCCATGGAAAGAAGACATTTGCTAGCCCTGTTACCATCAGCGGATAGGCAATTCCCGTTATGAGGGTTAATAATAAAAGCATAATAATTGATGATCTAATCATGTTCATAATGGATTCCTTATATTCCAAATAGGCTAATAAACATATCAATGAGCTTGATACCAATGAATGGAACGATAAGTCCGCCAATACCATAGAGACTCAAGTTACGTTGCAACAGTGATTGAGAACTCATCGGGCGGTAATTAACGCCTTTCAATGCCAAGGGAATTAAAAATATAATGATCAAAGCATTAAAAATAACGGCCGATAGCAGGGCGGAAGCCGGTGAATGTAAGTGCATAATATTTAAAGCATTGAGCTGCGGCCAAGTCACAGCAAATGCCGCAGGGATGATGGCAAAATATTTAGCAATATCATTGGCAATACTGAAGGTGGTGAGTGAGCCACGCGTCATTAACATTTGTTTACCGATATGCACGACTTCAATTAATTTTGTTGGGTTTGAATCCAAATCCACCATGTTTCCGGCTTCTTTTGCTGCTTGAGTGCCCGAGTTCATCGCGACCGCAACATCCGCTTGTGCAAGTGCTGGCGCATCATTCGTACCATCCCCTGTCATTGCAACTAAGCGTCCTTCGGATTGATATTGGCGAATTAACGCCAATTTGGCTTCTGGAGTGGCCTCCGCGAGGAAATCATCAACACCGGCTTCGGCAGCAATAGCTGCTGCGGTTAGATGGTTATCACCGGTGATCATGACGGTTTTAATACCCATACTGCGCATTTGAGCAAAACGTTCTTTCATGCCACCTTTAACGATATCTTTAAGTGCTACCACACCAAGTACCGTTTGATTATCGACAACGACTAGCGGTGTGCCACCTAAGCGTGCCACTTGTTCGACGAGTTTATCGGCTTCAGGGGGAAACTTACTATGATTAGCTTCTACGTAGCGACGAATGGCATCGGCCGAGCCTTTACGGATCATTCTTTCACCAACATTGACACCGCTCATACGAGTCATTGCAGAGAAAGGTACAAAGGTTGCATTCATGGCGTGAATGTCTCTTTCACGTAGATTAAACTTTTGTTTGGCAAGGATAACGATACTACGGCCTTCTGGAGTTTCATCAGCTAGTGATGATAATTGAGCCGCATCAGCCAGTTGCTGTTCAGTTACACCTGCTAAAGGCAAAAATTCAGATGCTTGGCGATTACCGAGGGTAATGGTGCCTGTTTTATCAAGTAGCAACACATCCACATCGCCCGCCGCCTCGACTGCTCGACCGCTGGTGGCGATGACGTTCGCCGCTAACATGCGACTCATACCTGCAACGCCGATAGATGAAAGCAACCCGCCAATGGTGGTTGGAATTAAACACACTAATAATCCAATAAGTACTAATATTGAGACTGCGCTGCCCGCTCCTGCATTTTCAGCAGCATATAAGGTGAACGGGTAAAGCGTTGCACAAACTAATAAGAAAATGATGGTGAGGGCCGTCAACAAAATCGTTAACGCGATTTCATTCGGGGTTTTACGACGCTGTGCGCCTTCAACCATTGAGATCATTCGGTCTAAGAAGGTTTCACCCGGATTGACTGTACATTCAACAATTAACCAATCTGATAATACACGAGTACCGCCAGTGACAGATGAAAAGTCGCCACCTGACTCACGGATCACTGGGGCTGATTCTCCTGTAATGGCACTTTCATCGACGGAAGCGCCGCCTTCGATAACTTCACCATCACAAGGAACTGTTTCCCCTGTACGAATAAGTACGATATCGCCTTTACGTAGCAAATCAGAACTAACGATTTCTTGTGCCGCATCTAATGATGGTGTTGCCAGTTTAGTGGCGCTACTTTGTTGTTTCACCCCTTTAAGGCTTTGAGCTTGCGCTTTACTGCGACCTTCAGCTAAGGCTTCGGCAAAGTTTGCAAAAATGACGGTAAACCATAGCCACAAGGTGACCATACCACTAAACCATGCACTGCCTTCAGCATAGTTAGCTAACATTGCTAGCCATAAAATAGTTGTAATGATACTACCAATATAAACCACAAACATGACAGGGTTACGCCATTGCGCTTGAGGAGTACATTTTTTACAGGCATCAATAATAGATTGACGGATCAGTGCGTTATCAAACAATTGTGTTTTTTGATTTTTCATTTTTTTACCCTCATTACGCCACTAGCCAAATTTGCAAATGCTCTGCTATTGGGCCAAGCGCAAGTGCTGGAACAAATGTCAGCGCACCAATGAGAAGAACGGTTAGGATTAATAACCCAATAAATAAAGGGCCGTGGGTAGGAAGACTGGCAATACTGGCTGCTTGTGGTTTTTTCATCGCCATTGAACCGGCAATAGCAAGGACGGGTAAAATGACACCAAAGCGCCCAAGGAACATAGCAATGGCAAGTGACACGTTGTAAAACGGGGTATTAGCACTTAAACCCGCAAAAGCACTACCGTTATTATTTGCTGCGGAAGAAAATGCATATAAAACCTCACTAAAGCCATGAGCGCCAGGATTTAAAATACCTGCACGGCCGGCTTCGGTCATCAATGCGATTGTTGTACCAAGTAACACAAGTGTAGGTGTAACAAGTATGGCGATTGCGACCATTTTCATTTCACGCACTTCGATTTTTTTACCGAGGTATTCAGGTGTGCGACCAATCATCAAACCAGCAAGAAATACGGCCAGTAAAACAAATAGCAACATGCCATACAGACCCGAGCCAACACCACCAAAGACTACTTCACCGATTTGCATCAACCACATTGGTACCATGCCGCCAAGTGCAGTAAATGAATCATGCATGGCATTGACCGCGCCACATGAAGCGGCTGTGGTGACAACGGCATATAATGCCGAACTGAGTACACCAAAACGGCTCTCTTTTCCTTCCATATTGGCACTACTGTTAGCATGTAGTTCACTGAGGAATGGATTTCCTACATATTCAGCTTGGATAACTACAATCGCGGCAATTACAAAGATAATGGTCATTGTCCATAGCAAAGCATGACCTTGTTTGCTATCACCAACCATACGACCAAAAGCGAAACATAATGCAGTTGGTATTAGGAAAATCGCTAACATTTGGACAAAATTACTGAGTGCTGTCGGGTTTTCAAAGGGGTGAGCGGAATTGGCACCAAAGAAGCCACCACCATTGGTCCCTAGTAATTTTATGGCTTCTTGAGAAGCGACAGGACCCATAGGGAGAAGTTGTGCATTGCTGTCTAAATTACTGCTTAATAAATAGGCAGAGAAATTTTGGATAACCCCTTGGCTAACAAAGAATAGCGCAAAAACAATGGCAAGTGGCAGAAGAAGATATAAAGTGATCCGTGAAATATCTACCCACGCATTCCCGACTGTTTTACTAGCATGTCTTGAAAAAGCACGAATGAGCGCAAATACGACGGCGATCCCTGTTGCCGCAGATAGGAAGTTTTGAACCGTTAAACCAGCCATTTGACTGAGGTAACTTAGTGTGTTTTCACCGCTATAAGATTGCCAATTAGTATTTGCGACAAAGCTAATGGCGGTATTAAATGCCAGATCCCAGCTCATCCCCGGTAGCTTTTGAGGATTTAAGGGCAGGCTACCTTGGAACATCAAAATAGCAAATAACAAGCAAAAACCGAGAACATTAAATAGCAAAATTGCGATGGCATAACGTTGCCAACTCATTTCTGCCATTTCACGTCCACGCTGTTTAACTCCGCTAAAACGCCACAGTAATGATTCACTTTTATTTACAAAATGTGGCATATCACCATCAATAATACAGGCAATAAAATTACCTAATGGTTTAGCGAGCACTAAGAGTATCAGCAAGAAACTAGCGATAAGTAAAAATCCATTAGCCGCCATATTAAAAATCCTCCGCGTTAAGCAGGGCATAAATTAGATAAGCGAGTAGTCCAACAACAAGAACAGCCCCAATAGTGGAAAGTAATGACACAATGTTATCTCCTGAGTATTTCCATGAGGTTAGGGTAGAGATTTCGTTGTAAAGAAGCTGATAAAAAGAAGGCTAGGGGTGTAAAAAAAGTATAAAAATGGATATATAGAGAATAAGTGGTGCCTGAATCAAATTGTTTATTTTTTGTTAATTTATTGTTTGTTTTATACATCTATCGGTTAATTTTTGTAATAAAACTACAGAATTTAGTATGAGCATTCATTTTTTTTCTATTTAAGTGGTCAGATGAGTAGTTTTATTACACAAATTGCGCTATCATAATTTCAGTTAATTTGTTTTTATGTTATTTGTGCGATTTTAGTGGCTCTTTTCAAGACTATCGAGTTTTGTAGAAGTTGAAGAGCAATATTGGGATCGGCAAATAGAGTCGCTACTGAAGGAGGATACCGATGTCTACATATCGTGAATATTCCCGTAATCAGGTTTTAGCACGCCGTACTGCGGCTGTAACAGCTGGCATTCTAGCGTTCCCGGTTATGGTTTTTCACCCAAAACGAGCAAAATATTATAGTTACTTACATAAGGTCTGGGCGAAAACCAGTGATAAACCTGTGTGGCTGGAACGTTCAGAGATGGCGATGGATAATCATCGTTAATTAAGCGTATAGCGAGTAAGTATATAAGTAACTCATTAGATATCCCTGCAATTAAATAATTGTGGGGATTTTTTTATTGGTTATTGTTTTTTAATAAACAATAAATTACTCATGTCAAAATTTCATTTATACTGTTACATTATTTTTTAGTAATTTGATTTTTTAAATTAGTTAGATTTATCTCTAATTAAATAGCTATTTATTATAAGGAATTTATATGCAAATGAAATTACTTAAATTTATAAGTTTTTTTTTCAGTATTTTATTAATTAGTTGCGTTAGCGATGAACGAAAAGATAATCTTGTTTATGTTTTTGAAAATGAATTTTTTATTTTGAAAAAGGAATGTGTATCTAAAATAAACCTAACAAAATCAGAAGTTGAAGAAAAATTGACTATGTGGATAACATTGAAAAAAAATAAATTTTGCTCTGATAGATTTAATTTATTGATTAATTCAAATGTTGGTGGGTATATGCAATTATTTTTTAATGAAAAAATATTATTAGATTCAACATATATAGCGACGGAATTTGATACTAGTAAATCATATGCATTTTCGATTAAGAGCACATTAATAGGATTTGAAATATTAAAAGCTTACAATAAGTAAATATGAAATAAATCAAGGGCAATAATTTAACCCTTGGTGGAATAATTAATTATTAGTTTCAGCGGGGTAATCAATTCTTATCGTTATAGGTATAGAGTGAGATTTTACTCTAATACTTGAGTAACCTGCTGAACTAGCCTCGATGAAGTATGAACCAGGGCCTATTGTATTAATAGTCTTTATGCCATTAGATACAGGGTACCTGATTTGAACATCAAAAGATGACTCCAAATTAGATGAAATATTAAAATTTACGGTATAAGCATGCGTATTTTGTTGATTGGCTTGGCTAGCTATAAGGTTATCCCATTTACTCCATTTCCCTGGTATTGCAATAAGAGCTCTAGATTGAAATGGGCCTGAACTTCCGCAAGGTCCTTGTCTTTCTCTTGCAGCTCGTGCTTTTTTTAATGAAGTTTCAATAAGTCCTTTTTGCATCTTTTCATAGTGTTGGAATCGTTGTACATAAGCTTTATGGGCAGCATGTTTATCACCGCTATTAATGGCTTTCATAAGCTCTTGATAGCTTTTGTTTTTTTAAATATGGACAATTTTTTTCACCGAAGACGATACAAATATTATTTTTTAGTGCTTCTTTGAGATGGGAAGGAATGCTATCAGGGATAAAGTTGGAGTTGATGCTGAAATCATTAAGCTCCCATGCTTTATTTCTAGGATCCCAGTGAGTGTTCGGTTCGAATGGAATTCCATTGTTACAATTAAATGGATCATAATTAATCTTTAAACGGTTATTATGCATAGAGAAACGCCTTTTATTTAGTGATAGTAACGAGTACAGATTAAAATTAGTTTCTCTACGTTATCTTACCTTGTTACTTAGACAATCAATCATTAAATGAAAAAGATTGTCAATTTTAGATGTTTTGAATTGATAAACTAAGAAATGAAATAGTTATTATCACAATAATAAATCACACAAAAAAGTTGTGTTCCTATTTATGCTTAGTACTATCAGTAAATTATATTCAAAATGGTGAGCTCAAGTTATTGAGCCCGTGCACTAAAAGGACAACAAAATGCATAACTTAAGATTAGAAGAAATCATTAATGATGAGTTGAAAGTCAGTGAAATCCAAGACTATGCGCCTAATGGACTACAAGTTGAAGGGCGTCCACATGTGCAAAAAATAATCACCGGTGTAACCGCTTGCCAAGCATTACTCGATGTTGCTGTCGAAAAAAAAGCCGATGCGGTGATTGTTCACCATGGCTATTTTTGGAAAAATGAACCCGCCATTATTAAAGGGATGAAAAGACAGCGCTTAAAAACATTATTAACTAATGATATCAATCTCTATGGTTATCACCTGCCATTAGATGCTCATCATAAATTAGGTAATAATGCCCAATTGGCTCATCTGATGGGAGTGCAAATTAATGGTCAAATTGATCCATTAATGCCATTTGGCTTTTTTGATAGCCCAATAAAGCCTGAAGAGCTAACTAACCGTTTAGAAACTCGACTTGGTCGTAAAGTGTTGCATTGCGGTGATAATGCAAAAGAGGAAATTCGTCAAATCGCATGGTGTACGGGAGGCGGGCAAGGGTTCATTTTGCAAGCGGCAGAATTCGGTGTTGATGCTTTCGTTACTGGAGAAGTTTCTGAGCAAACTATTCACATTGCAAGGGAAATGGGGATCCATTTCTACAGTGCCGGTCATCATGCAACAGAGCGTTATGGCATTAAAGCACTAACTAAGTGGCTCGTTGATCAGCATGGGTTAGACGCCGAGTTTGTCGATATCGACAATCCTGCCTAATTCTCGTCATATTTCACGCTGTGGCGGTGTTGGTTTCATTTGGCCATTTGGGGCACATACTTGTGTATGTTCCCTAATTCTCGTCATATTTCACGCTGTGGCGGTGTTGGTTTTATTCAGCCACTTGGGTCACATACTTGTGTATGTTCCCTAATTCTCGTCATATTTCACGCTGTGGCGGTGTTGGTTTCATTCAGCCACTTGGGTCACATACTTGTATATGTTCCCCAAGCTGTCTTCATTCACCGCCTAGCCACAACATGAACTATTTAGAGAATCAATTTCCTTTATTTTTCAATTCATAGAAGATTTTTAGTAGTTTGTCTGAATTTGGTATTTTCTGGATGTTAAAATCAGAATTAAGCCCGATATTGCTAATACTAAACCTAAATGTTGGCTCCAGCCTGCAATCATTAAACCTAGCGCTAATCCGGTGTAATAAAAAAGTCCAAGTATTGCCCCAGCGGTTCCTTTTGCATGGCTATAACTATTTAATGCGTTTGCCAATATATTCGGGATCGCAATGCCATAGCTAATAACTACGCCTATTACGGGTGCTAAAAACCAAATTGAATCAATTAATGCGAAAACTAGGCATCCGCAAAGTAATGAAATAAGACTCGAAAGCTTAACTAATTGCTCTGAAGTATGTTTTTTAGCCAATAACTGTCGATTTATTAAAGAGCCTAATCCCACTCCGATAGCTAATAAAATGCCAGTTAGTCCGAATTGTTGCTGTGTGAAGCCTAATCGTTCAAAAATAAATGGCGCAAGTTGGTAGTAACTGAATAAATTAATGTTCAGAAATGAGATTAAAATCACATTTCTAATAATTTGTTTATCCCTAATCATCCTTAATAGAAACGCCATAAATGCGATCTTAGTCACACTCTCTGGGCGGGTTTCAGGCAACTTATAACAGGACCATAACAATAAAACAGCTGCTATTGCCGCTAAACCACCAAAAACCGCTTGATAATCACCCAGATTAACCAGCACAGTGCCAGTTAACATGCCTAATGCAGGGCTTATGGCCAGTGCAATTCCCATAATCGAGAATACCTTTGCTAATTCATGACCTTGGTAGCTATCACGCATGATAGTTTGAGTTCCAATGGAGCCTACAGCAGCACCAAATGCAGATAACATACGTAAAATTAACAGTAAATAAAATTGTGAGATAAATAATGTTATGACAGATGCTACGCCATATAGACATAAACCCGCCAGAATTGTTGGGCGACGACCTAGTACGTCACACATTCTTCCCCAAAAAACGACACCTAATGCAAATGCAAAGAAATAGAGTGATAGCGTTTGGGAAGCTTGTCCTGGATTGACTTTAAATGCACTTGCTATGTGCGTCAAAGCTGGACTGTAAATGGTTTCTACTATTTGAGGAAACATCATTAAAGCAACTGCTAGCCATAATGAAAGAGGCGATTTCATCTGTTTTTCCTATATCGATATTCAATTGCAGGCAGTTTAGTGATATTTTTATTGTCTTATTACAAATATAAAGACAATAAATAACAATAAAGAGACATTATGGCTTGGTTAGCACAAACTGATGAATTTCAAACCCATTGGTATCAGGCACCAATATTGGGGATCGCCGCTCAAATGGGGCTGCATGACTCGGGTTTACATACTCATGAAATGGGACAATTATTGTTCACTCAGCAAGGTTGCATGCGTATTTCACTGGATAATAAAATTTCATTACTACCGCCGGGAAGAGTGGCGTGGATACCCCCATTTGTTCGTCATCGTGCGCAAATGAGAGCATCTGTAGGATATCGGTCTGTCTATTTGAGCCCTCAATATGCACAGAAAATTGGGCAGGATGTCGTGATTATGAATGTATCCCCTTTACTTAGAGAATTGCTTGAATGTGTTGCTATCGCGCCATTTGATAGCAATTGGCAGCAGGGGCGTTTGGCGAATTTAGTGCCTGTGTTTATTGATGAACTACAAAATGCAGCGGTAGAACCGACATTGTTAGCAATTCCTCAAGATCGCCGCTTTAAACATTTAGATATAGAAAAACTTCCACCTGCACTAAATCAATTAGCACTCACTGTTGGGGCTAGTGAGAAAACGATTAGTCGAATTTTTTTGAAAGAAACAGGTATGAATTATCAGGTATGGCGACAGCAATGGCGTTTTATTAAAGGAATTGAATTACTTGCGCAAGGAAGGCCTTATCACTTTATTACTCAAGAGCTTGGCCTCTCTAGTGATAGCGCGTTTATCAGTTTTTTTCGTAAGATGAGTGGTGTAACCCCAAGAGAATACCAACAGTAGTCAATAATAAAAAGATGAAAGTTGAATAGTAAAAGGTCTTGAAAAATCAAGACCTTAATTGATGTAGGGCGTTCGGATTTAATTAAATATTATTTTTTTGATAATTCAGTGTTGAATTCACGTTTAGCATAACCAGTATAGAGCTGGCGAGGACGGGCAATTTTCAGACCGTCATCATGCATTTCGTTCCAATGTGCAATCCAGCCAATTGTTCGTGCAATAGCAAAAATAACGGTGAACATAGATGATGGAATACCCATTGCTTTCAGTATGATACCTGAATAGAAATCGACGTTTGGATACAGTTTTTTCTCAATGAAATACGGGTCGTTTAGTGCGATACGTTCTAATTCCATCGCAACTTCTAATAAGCCATCATTGAGATTCAGCTCTTTCAGAACTTCGTGGCAAGTTTCACGCATTACAGTTGCGCGAGGGTCATGGTTTTTATAAACGCGGTGACCAAAGCCCATCAAGCGGAAAGAGTCATTTTTGTCTTTAGCGCGTTCGATAAAAGCAGGAATGTGCTCAACTGTTTGAATTTCTTCCAACATGCGTAAGCAAGCTTCGTTAGCTCCACCATGCGCAGGTCCCCAAAGAGATGCAATGCCCGCGGCAATACAAGCAAATGGATTTGCACCTGATGAGCCAGCAGTACGTACGGTTGAGGTAGAGGCATTTTGTTCGTGATCAGCATGTAGAATCAGAATTCTATCCATTGCACGTTCAAGAACTGGGTTAACCTTATAATCTTCACAAGGTGTAGAGAACATCATGTGCAAGAAATTACCCGCGTAAGAGAGATCATTACGTGGATAAACAAAAGGTTGGCCAATTGAGTATTTATAACACATCGCTGCAACTGTTGGCATTTTTGACAACAAACGATAAGCAGTAATTTCGCGGTGACGTGGGTTATTAACATCAAGGGCATCGTGATAGAACGCAGCTAATGCACCGGTTACGCCACATAAAACGGCCATCGGATGGGAGTCACGACGGAAGCCATTAAGCATACGTGTAATTTGCTCATGGATCATGGTGTGGCGAGTTACGGTGTGTTTGAAGGTTTCGTATTCTTTTTGCGTCGGCGCTTCGCCGTACAACAGGATGTAACAAACTTCAAGGTAAGAGGCTTGGGTGGCTAATTGATCAATGGGATAACCACGATGCAGCAGGATGCCTTTGTCGCCATCAATGAAGGTAATTTTCGATTCACATGAGGCAGTTGAAGTAAAACCAGGGTCGTAAGTAAAGTACCCTTTTGAACCTAAAGTACGGACATCAATAACGTCTTGGCCTAGAGTCGGGCTTAGTACGTCTAGCTCAATTTCACCTGTACCTACAGTCGTTAGCTTAGCTTTGTTATCAGCCATTTATGGTCTCCTTAGCGCTTGATAATCGACACCCAACAACCTAGAACCCAGCTTTATACTGTGTCTTTGCGCATTGTTCTACCAGTGTTGTGAGGAAATCAGTTAGCTATCACATAAAACCCTGAAATCTGACGACCGACGACAATGTAATTAGGTTGTTCATGAGTGCTTAGATGTTATGTTATTTTTTGTTGTTTTCCCTACAATATCATTATTTGTGGTAAGGGGAACAACTTTCATAACTTTTGTTGTTTATGAATTTTGCCTTTTACGATGAAAATTCATTCACACCATTAAGGTAATTCTGCCAGACCTATATGTAAGGTAAATGTTGAATCATTGTCAAATAAGATAAGCACTTTTATACAAAATGTTTAAATCGTGATCCTTCTCACTGTTCGAGCTAAATGTCCCCAAACATTTTGTGTGGGAATTGTAATAGCTATGTGAAGACTTTATACTGGCGGCAGGTCTCCGGATTACCCTGTATTAGGAGTTCCCAGCGTGATCAGTATGCAACTTTGTTTAAACATGATGGATTACAGTTTGTGTTAAGTTGCATTTAGTACCCCTGTCACTGTCTGATTTCCACCCCAGGTCCGGAGGATGGAAAATAATAAAAGCTGTGTGGGCAAAATTGTGAAAAAACAAAGACCTGTCAACTTAGATTTGCAGACGATTCATTTCCCGATCACTGCAATTTCTTCGATCTTGCACCGTGTCTCTGGCGTCATTACTCTCATCGCAGTTGGTATTCTGCTTTGGTTGCTAGGGATATCTATCTCCTCTCCAGAAGGTTTTCAATACGCGTCTGAAATAATGACTGGCTTTTTTGCTAAGTTTATTCTTTGGGGCATTCTAACAGCATTGGCATATCACCTATGTGGTGGTATTCGTCATATGTTAATGGATTTTGGTTGCGTTGATGAAACCCTTGCTGCAGGAAACTCATCTGCAAAAATTACATTTGTTATTACTGTAATTCTGGCAATTCTGGCGGGGATATTAGTATGGTAAGTAATGCATCTGCTTTAGGCCGTACTGGCATCCAGGACTGGCTATTCATTCGCGGTTCTGCAATTGTTATCGTACTTTACGTACTCTACATTGTTGGCTTCGTTGCTATTAATGATATTACCTATGAAGTATGGCGTGGCTTCTTCGCTTCTTCTGTGACAAAAGTATTCACTATCCTCACGTTGTTTTCAATTTTGGTACATGCCTGGATTGGTATGTGGCAAGTATTGACCGACTATATTAAGCCAATCGCGTTGCGCTTAGTGCTACAACTGGTAATCGTTGTTGCTTTATTGGCTTACTTAATTTACGGAACAATTGTTGTGTGGGGTGCATAGATGAATCTGCCAATCAGAGAGTTTGACGCTATTGTCATTGGTGCTGGCGGTGCAGGTATGCGCGCAGCACTTCAGATTTCACAGCAAGGCCTAACTTGTGCTTTGTTGTCTAAAGTTTTTCCAACACGTTCTCATACAGTATCAGCACAAGGCGGTATTACTGTTGCACTTGGTAATACGCACCCTGATAACTGGGAATGGCATATGTATGACACCGTTAAAGGTTCTGATTATATCGGTGACCAAGACGCTATCGAGTACATGTGTAAAACTGGGCCGGAAGCTATCCTTGAATTAGAGCATATGGGATTGCCTTTCTCGCGCCTTGATGATGGCACTATTTATCAGCGTCCATTTGGTGGTCAATCCAAAAATTTTGGTGGCGAGCAAGCAGCACGTACCGCAGCAGCTGCTGACCGTACTGGTCACGCTCTGTTACATACTCTGTATCAGCAAAACTTGAAAAATCACACGACCATTTTTTCCGAGTGGTACGCCCTTGATTTAGTTAAAAATCAAGATGGTGATATTGTCGGTTGTACCGCAATCTGCATGGAAACCGGTGAGGTAGTTTACTTCAAAGCTAAAGCGACAATTTTAGCGACTGGCGGAGCAGGACGTATTTATCAGTCAACGACGAATGCACACATCAATACTGGTGATGGTGTTGGTATGGCAACTCGTGCTGGTGTGCCTTTGCAAGATATGGAAATGTGGCAGTTTCACCCGACAGGTATTGCCGGCGCTGGCGTTCTGGTGACAGAAGGTTGTCGTGGTGAAGGTGGTTATCTACTGAATAAAGATGGCGAGCGTTTTATGGAACGCTATGCACCAAACGCGAAAGATCTCGCAGGTCGTGATGTAGTTGCTCGTTCAATCATGATTGAAATCCGTGAAGGCCGTGGTTGTGATGGTCCTTGGGGTCCACACGCTAAACTGAAACTGGATCACTTAGGTAAAGATGTGCTGGAATCCCGTTTGCCGGGTATTCTTGAACTGTCTCGCACCTTTGCGCACGTTGATCCAATTAAAGAGCCAATTCCTGTTATTCCAACCTGTCACTATATGATGGGTGGGATTCCAACGAAAGTTACAGGGCAAGCGATTCGCTATAACGAAAAAGGCGAAGATGAAGTTATCCCTGGCTTGTTTGCAGTGGGTGAAATTGCTTGTGTATCCGTACATGGTGCAAACCGTTTAGGTGGTAACTCATTGCTTGACCTTGTGGTATTCGGTCGTGCAGCTGGCGTGCACTTGAAAGAATCAATCATGGAACAAGGTTCGATGCGTGATGCTTCTGAATCTGATATCGATGCGGCAATGACCCGCTTCAATCGTTGGGAAAATGCACGTACCGGTGAAGATCCTGTTGAGATTCGTAAAGCACTACAAACTTGCATGCAGCATAACTTCTCGGTATTCCGTGAAGGTGATGCAATGGCAAAAGGTTTAGAAGAGCTGAAAGTGATTCGTGAGCGTCTGCAAAATGCACGTCTTGATGATACGTCGACTGAATTTAATACTCAGCGTATCGAATGTTTAGAACTGGATAACCTGATGGAAACGGCTTATGCAACAGCACAAGCTGCAAATTTCCGTACAGAAAGTCGTGGTGCTCATAGCCGTTTTGACTATCCAGAGCGTGATGATGCGAATTGGTTATGTCACTCATTGTATTTACCGCAATCTGAAACGATGACGCGTCGTGAAGTTAACATGCAGCCTAAGTTGCGTGAACCCTTCCCACCGAAAATTCGTACCTACTAATGTGTGGTGTTAATCCAGTTGCGGAGAAATAAATTATGAAACAACAATTTTCGATTTATCGCTATAACCCGGATGTGGATAGCGCACCACGTATGCAAGATTACACCCTTGAATTACCGGAAGGGCGTGACATGATGCTATTGGATGCGTTGATTCAGCTGAAAGAACAAGATCCTACACTGTCTTTTCGCCGTTCTTGTCGTGAAGGGGTGTGTGGTTCTGATGGTCTGAACATGAACGGTAAAAATGGACTGGCTTGCATCACGCCAGTATCTGCTTTAACGCGTAATGGGAAGAAAATTGTGATCCGTCCATTACCCGGTCTGCCTGTTGTGCGTGACTTGATTATCGACATGACTCAATTTTACACTCAATACGAAAAAATTCGGCCTTATCTTCTTAATGATAATAAGAATCCACCGGCGCGTGAAAATATACAATCACCTGCACAACGTGAAAAGCTCGATGGTTTATATGAGTGTATTTTGTGTGCGTGTTGTTCAACTTCTTGCCCATCTTTTTGGTGGAATCCGGATAAGTTTATTGGTCCCGCAGGTCTACTTGCAGCGTATCGATTCCTGATTGATAGTCGCGATACTGAAACGGATTCAAGATTAGATGATCTGAACGACGCTTTTAGTGTTTTCCGCTGTCATAGCATTATGAATTGTGTCAATGTATGCCCTAAAGGACTAAATCCAACGAAAGCTATCGGCCATATTAAATCTATGTTACTAAAACATAGTGCATAAAAGCTGATTTTGACCAGCGGTACCTAGGTACTGCTGGTTAATTAAGTGATAGCACAAAATAAACACATAAAGTAAAGATAAAGCGTAAAATAAAAATGCTAATCTTGTAAAATAGTCCATAAAGTCACCGAAAGCGTAAAGTAAAAAAGTGAAAGTAAAAAGCCAACTGCAAAAGATGAAGACACGAGCGTAAGCAAGGAACCTTTAAAAACCGCAGCCAGTTTTTAAAGGTTCCTTAAAAGGGAAACCCTCAATTGATAATGGGACTCCCAAAGTGAGAACATGCAAAAAGCATGTCCAAGAGAACCTTTATCGAGGTCGCTTAAATGCGGCGATTAGTTAACCACGGCGAAAACTAAAGCTTCTAATAGCTTAAGGGATCACAATGCAGAACGGCGTAATGAAGGACTGGCTGGATTCAAGCTTTCTGGCAGGCGCGAACCAGTCTTATATAGAACAGCTCTATGAAGATTATCTGACTGACCCTAATTCCGTAGATGAGCAATGGAAAGATATTTTCCAACAACTGGCTGGTGCAAGCACCAACAGTGAGCAATTTCACTCGCAAGCACGCGATTATTTCCGTCGCTTAGCAAAAGATTCTACGCGTTATCACACCTCTATTAGCGATCCTACGATCGATGCAAAACAAGTTAAAGTTTTGCAACTAATTAACGCATTCCGCTTTCGTGGACATCAAAACGCAAATCTTGATCCGTTAGGTCTTTGGAATCGAGAATCTGTTCCAGATTTAGATCCCGCCTTCCACAACTTAACAAAAGAAGATTTTGACGAAACGTTCAACGTGGGTTCGTTTGCTATCGGCAAAGAAACCATGAAGCTCAGTGACTTATATAAAGAGCTGAAACGCATTTACTGCGGTTCAATCGGCGCTGAATATATGCACATCACCAACACTGAAGAAAAGCGCTGGATACAGCAACGTCTTGAGTCTGTGAATGTTGCAGAGCAATTCTCTAAAGAAGAGAAACGTCGTTTCTTAGCTGAACTGACTGCTGCCGAAGGCCTTGAGCGTTACTTAGGTGCTAAATTCCCAGGGGCAAAACGTTTTTCACTGGAAGGTGGTGATTCATTGATCCCTATGTTGAAGGATCTGATCCACCACGCCGGCAAGCAAGATACACGTGAAGTTGTTTTAGGTATGGCTCACCGTGGCCGCCTCAACGTTCTGATTAATATCTTAGGTAAAAAACCAGCTGAACTTTTTGATGAGTTTGCGGGCAAGCACAAAGATCACTCAACTGCAGGTGATGTGAAATACCATCAAGGTTTTTCATCTGACTTTGAAACCGCGGGTTCGCGCGTTCACTTAGCGTTGGCGTTTAACCCATCGCATCTTGAAATTGTTAGCCCAGTTGTTATTGGTTCTGTACGCGCACGCCGTGACCGTCTTGATGAAGGTCGCAGCAATATGGTTCTGCCTATTACCATTCATGGTGACTCGGCAGTGACAGGTCAGGGCGTAGTTCAAGAAACTTTGAACATGTCTCAAGCTCGCGGTTATGAGGTTGGCGGTACAATGCGTATCGTAATTAATAACCAAATTGGTTTTACGACTTCAAATCCAAAAGATACGCGTTCAACTGAATACTGTACGGATATCGTGAAAATGGTGCAGGCACCAATTTTCCACGTTAATGCAGATGATCCTGAAGCGGTTGCTTTTGTGACCCGCTTAGCGCTTGATTTCCGTAATACATTTAAACGTGACGTGATGATCGACCTAGTCTGTTATCGCCGTCATGGCCATAATGAAGCTGATGAGCCAAATGCAACTCAGCCAATTATGTATCAAAAAATTAAGCAGCATCCGACACCACGTAAAATCTATGCAGATCGCTTAATTGAAAGCGGTGTGGTTTCTGCAAATGAAGTGACTGAGATGGTTAATCTCTATCGTGATGCGCTCGACAGAGGTGACTGTGTCGTTGAAGAGTACCGTGAAATGGGACTCAATGCATACACGTGGGAACCTTACTTAAATCATGATTGGGATGCTTCATATAAATCAACTTATGATCCTAAACGACTCACTGAACTTGCGACGAAATTAAGCACAATTCCTGATGGTATTGTTGCTCAATCACGTGTTGAGAAAATCTACGCAGATCGTTTAGAAATGGCGAAAGGTGAAAAACTTCTCGATTGGGGTGCAGCTGAAGTTTTAGCCTATGCCACACTTGTCGATGAAGGCGTTGCTGTTCGTTTATCAGGTGAAGATGCCGGACGTGGTACATTCTTCCATCGTCATGCGGTTGTTCATAACCAAACGAATGGCTCCGTCTACGTACCTTTGCAAAATGTTCATAATGGTCAAGGTGTATTTAATGTTTGGGACTCAGTCCTGACCGAAAATGCGGTACTTGCATTTGAATATGGTTACGCAACAACTGAACCGCGCACACTAACGATTTGGGAAGCGCAATTTGGTGACTTTGCTAACTGTGCTCAAGTAGTTATCGACCAATTTATTAGCTCAGGCGAGCAAAAATGGGGTCGTATGTGTGGTCTGGTCATGTTACTGCCTCATGGTTATGAAGGTCAGGGCCCAGAGCATTCATCTGCACGTTTAGAACGTTACCTACAACTGTGTGCAGATCAGAACATGCAAGTGTGTGTACCATCAACACCGGCACAGGTTTATCACATGTTACGTCGCCAAGCGCTACGTGGTATGCGCCGTCCTCTGATTGTTATGTCACCTAAATCACTGCTTCGTCACCCATTAGCGGTATCAAGCATGGAAGAACTGGCCAATGGCAAGTTTGAAACGGTTATCGGTGAAATAGATGAAATCAATCCGAAAAATGTGAAACGTGTCGTTCTGTGTTCAGGAAAAGTCTATTACGATCTATTAGAGCAACGTCGTAAGAATGAGCAAACCGATGTTGCGATTGTTCGTATTGAACAGCTATATCCGTTCCCACACGAAGATATCCAAAATGCATTGGCGCCATTTACTAATGCGAAAGACTTCATTTGGTGTCAAGAAGAGCCATTAAACCAAGGTGCTTGGTACTGTAGTCAACATAATTTCCGTGAAGCAATCCCTGCCGGAGCGACTTTACGCTATGCAGGCCGTGCTGCTTCTTCTTCTCCAGCAGTTGGTTATACGTCCGTTCACCAGGAACAACAAAAAGCCCTGGTAAATGACGCTTTGAACATTGAATAAATAAAGGATACAAAATGAGTAGCGTAGAAATTCTTGTTCCCGATCTTCCTGAATCCGTTGCAGATGCGTCGGTTGCCACATGGCATAAAAAGGCAGGTGATAGAGTCGAGCGTGACGAAGTGCTGGTAGAGATCGAAACAGACAAAGTGGTTTTAGAAGTTCCTGCGAGTGAAGCGGGTATCTTAGAAGCTATCGTTGAAGAAGAAGGCGCAACTGTTTTATCTAAACAGTTATTAGGCCGTATTCGTTTAGGTGATAGCACTGGTATTCCTGCTGAAGTTAAAGAAGCTCAGGTATCGACACCTGCACAACGTCAAACTGGTAGCTTAGAAACTGAAAGCAATGATGCGCTGAGCCCAGCTATTCGTCGCCTAATTGCTGAGCACAGCTTGAATGCAGCAGATATTAAAGGAACGGGTGTTGGTGGTCGTTTAACGCGTGAAGATGTTGAGAAACATTTAGCAACTAACAAACCTGCGGCAGCAGCAGTTGCTCAAGCACCGGCAGCTCCACAAGCTCCATTAGCACATCGTAGTGAAAAACGTGTTCCAATGACTCGTCTGCGTAAACGTATTGCAGAGCGTTTACTGGAAGCGAAAAATACTACGGCGATGTTGACCACGTTCAACGAAATCAACATGCAGCCAATCAAAGACTTACGTACCCAGTACGGTGAAGCATTTGAAAAACGTCATGGCGTACGTTTAGGCTTTATGTCTTTTTATATTAAAGCGGCGGTTGAAGCACTGAAACGTTACCCAGAAGTGAATGCTTCTATTGACGGTTCTGATGTGATTTATCATAACTACTTTGATATTAGTATTGCAGTTTCAACGCCACGAGGCTTGGTAACACCAGTTTTACGTGATGTTGATGGCATGAGCATGGCTGATATTGAAAAAAATATTAAAGAACTGGCTATCAAAGGTCGCGACGGTAAGTTAACAGTTGAAGACTTAACGGGTGGTAATTTCACTATCACTAATGGCGGCGTATTCGGTTCTCTGATGTCCACCCCTATCATTAACCCACCACAGAGCGCAATTTTAGGCATGCATGCCATTAAAGACCGCCCTATGGCTGTAAATGGTAAGGTAGAAATTCTTCCTATGATGTATTTAGCGCTGTCTTATGACCACCGTTTAGTTGATGGTCGTGAATCAGTGGGCTTCTTAGTCGCTATCAAAGATATGCTGGAAGATCCAACTCGTTTACTGCTAGACGTATAGCAACATAACAGGGCAGGGTACAACCTGCCCGGTCTGAAGTAACCGATGTAACCAGTTCGCTGGTTGCTAAATCAGTAACAATTGCAGAGGCGAATAAACGCCTCTTCAGACTTAATTATGGATAGAACATCATGAATTTACACGAGTATCAGGCAAAACAGCTGTTTGCACGTTATGGTATGCCAGCGCCGACAGGCTATGCTTGTTCAACGGTCGCTGAAACCCTTGAAGCTGCTAAAAAAATTGGTAATGGTCCTTGGGTCATTAAATGCCAAGTTCATGCAGGTGGACGTGGTAAAGCAGGTGGCGTTAAAGTTACAAATGATATCAACGATATCAGTGCATTTGCTGAAAAGTGGTTAGGTCAAAACTTAGTAACCTATCAAACAGATGCAAACGGTCAGCCGGTTAACCAAATTTTGGTAGAAACGGCGACTGATATTGCAAAAGAACTCTATTTAGGTGCCGTTGTTGACCGTAGCACTCGTCGTGTCGTATTCATGGCGTCAACTGAAGGTGGCGTTGAAATTGAGAAAGTTGCTGAAGAAACGCCTGAGTTAATTCATAAAGCAAGTATTGATCCACTGACAGGTCCTATGCCTTACCAAGGCCGTGAGCTTGCATTCAAATTAGGCTTAACTGGTAAACAAGTTAGCCAGTTTGCTAAAATTTTCATGGGTCTAGCAACGTTATTCCTTGAGCGCGATCTTGCATTAGCTGAAATTAACCCACTGGTTATTAATACCGAGGGTGACCTGATTTGCTTAGATGGTAAATTAGGAATTGATAGCAACGCATTATATCGTCAGCCAGAAATGCGTGAAATGCATGATGCATCCCAAGAAGATGCGCGTGAAGCGCAAGCCGCTCAGTGGGAACTGAATTATGTTGCTCTCGATGGCAACATTGGTTGTATGGTTAATGGTGCGGGTCTTGCAATGGGAACGATGGATATCGTTAAATTGCACGGCGGTTCCCCAGCTAACTTCCTTGATGTCGGTGGCGGGGCAACTAAAGAGCGCGTAACTGAAGCGTTTAAAATCATCCTTTCAGATGAAAATGTTAAAGCGGTTTTTGTTAACATTTTTGGTGGTATTGTTCGTTGCGACCTGATTGCCGACGGTATCATTGGTGCAGTTGAAGAAGTTGGCGTCAATGTGCCAGTTGTTGTGCGTTTAGAAGGTAATAATGCTGAACTCGGAACGAAAAAACTGGCAGAAAGTGGCTTGAATATTATTGCTGCTAACAGCCTGACTGATGCAGCTAAAAAAGCAGTAGCAGCAGCGGAGGCTAAATAATGTCTATTTTAATCGATAAAAACACCAAAGTAATTTGCCAAGGTTTTACGGGTGGTCAAGGTACATTCCACTCAGAACAAGCTATTGCTTACGGTACAAAAATGGTTGGCGGTGTCACACCAGGTAAAGGCGGTACAACGCATTTAGGCCTTCCTGTATTTAATACCGTGCGTGAAGCTGTAGAAGCAACTGGCGCGACTGCATCAGTTATCTATGTGCCAGCACCATTTTGTAAAGATTCTATCTTAGAAGCTATCGATGCAGGCATTAAGCTAATTATTACTATTACTGAAGGTATCCCAACTCTGGATATGCTGACAGTTAAAGTAAAATTAGACCAAGCAGGCGTTCGCATGATCGGTCCAAACTGCCCAGGGGTTATCACACCGGGTCAGTGTAAGATTGGTATTATGCCGGGGCACATTCATCTGCCAGGTAAAGTTGGAATTGTTTCTCGCTCAGGAACGTTGACCTATGAAGCGGTTAAACAAACCACAGATGCAGGATTAGGCCAATCTACATGTGTCGGTATTGGTGGCGACCCTATTCCGGGTTCTAACTTTATCGATATCTTGAAATTATTCCAAGAAGATCCACAAACTGAAGCGATTGTTATGATCGGTGAAATTGGTGGTAACGCAGAAGAAGAAGCGGCTGCATATATTAAAGAGCACGTGACTAAACCTGTGGTTGGTTATATTGCAGGTGTTACGGCGCCGAAAGGTAAGCGTATGGGCCACGCGGGCGCAATTATCGCTGGTGGTAAAGGTACTGCCGATGAGAAATTTGCTGCTTTAGAAGCCGCTGGCGTGAAAACTGTTCGTAGCCTTGCAGATATCGGCGATGCAGTAAAATCATTGCTAAACAAGTAAGCTAAGCGCGAGTTATTTATTCGCGTTTAGAGTAAGAGACAGAAGCCCGCATCTATTTTGGATGCGGGTTTTTTTATAGCTGGCGTTTATACTATAGGCTTAATCAATGTATAAAATGAAATAAGATTCCGCTGTCACCATGGTATAAAGTGCGTTAGCGATGTTTAGATATAGTGAGTATGATTTTTGGTTGTGGGAAAGGAAAGCACAATTAATGGAGAAATACGTAATTTGCGGTACATCAATTTTATGGATTTAAAGTGATTTTAATTAACGATAAATAGACAATTAGTTGAGATAAGTTCTTTTTTTAATAAAATTCGTAATAACTGCAAAATAAGATACTATAATAAATTAAATATTCTTTTTTTGAATGTTTAAAAGAAAGATAATATTTTTTTGTTAATCTTTTAAAGAAAAATGCATATTTGCTTCATTGTCAATAACAGCAAATTAACATCTAAATAACGATTAATTGTTTGTGGCTTCAATCAATTAACAAAAAGCAAAAAATTGACGTAAATCAATTCATTGCTACTGGCTTTATTTGTTTAAATTGCTTAAATTGGTGCTCGATCAAATATGTCTTTATCTATTAAATAGTATAATTCTTGATGTAAAGTCAGAATTCAAATCTGAATCACGTAAAAGAAGTTTATTGTATGTAAAGATAAGCGTACTATTATTATAGTGTAGTTAGTTCTTTTCCTTTTGTTAATTATTTGTTGTTTTGAGGCATTTTTTGCTGGTAGTTAAGAGGTCCTTCGGTTTTAAACTGAAGGCCGGGTTGCCGCAAGTCGGTGTCTTCCTGCTAGGAGCAAGGAGTCAAGATGTTTGATATTGTCGAACTGTCAAGATTACAGTTTGCCATGACTGCGATGTACCATTTCCTATTTGTACCATTGACGCTTGGTATGGCGTTTTTGCTTGCGATTATGGAAACGGTATATGTACTATCTGGTAAGCAAATTTATAAAGATATGACTAAGTTCTGGGGTAAGTTATTTGGTATTAACTTTGCCCTAGGTGTTGCAACTGGTTTGACTATGGAGTTCCAATTCGGTACTAACTGGTCTTACTATTCGCACTATGTCGGAGATATCTTCGGTGCACCTCTTGCAATCGAAGGTTTGATGGCGTTCTTCTTAGAATCTACCTTTGTTGGTTTATTCTTCTTTGGTTGGGATCGTTTAAGCAAAAATCAGCACCTCGCGGTGACTTGGTTGGTTGCTTTAGGCTCTAACTTCTCTGCATTGTGGATTTTGGTCGCGAATGGTTGGATGCAAAACCCTATCGCTTCTGACTTTAACTTTGAAACCATGCGCATGGAAATGCTTAGCTTCTCGGAGCTAGTGCTGAACCCTGTCGCACAAGTTAAATTTGTTCACACTGTTGCTGCGGGTTATTGTACTGGTGCCATGTTCATTCTTGGTATTAGTTCATACTACTTGCTAAAAGGACGTGATGTTGCTTTTGCTAAACGTTCTTTTGCAATTGCTGCAAGTTTTGGTATTGCTGCGGTTCTGTCTGTTATCGTGCTTGGTGATGAGTCAGGTTACGAAATGGGTGACGTGCAAAAAACTAAACTCGCTGCAGTTGAAGCAGAATGGGAAACTCACCCACCTCCGGCTTCATTTAATCTGATTGCATGGCCTGATACTGAAAAGCAAGAGAATAAATTCGCTATTTCTATTCCTTGGGCAATGGGTATCATCGCAACACGTTCACTGGATACACCTGTTTTAGGTCTGAAAGACTTAATGAAACAGCATGAAGTTCGTATTCGTAACGGTATGATTGCTTATGGTCAGTTGCAACAGCTTTTAGCTGGTGACAAAGATCCTGCTCTACGTACAGCATTTGAAGCAAGCAAAATCGACCTCGGTTATGGTCTTCTGCTGAAACAATATGCACCAAACGTTGTTGATGCAACAGAAGCACAAATCCAACAAGCAGTGAAAGACAGTATCCCGAACGTAGGTCCATTATTCTGGGCATTCCGTATCATGGTTGGTGTTGGCTTCTTACTACTCTTAATTATTGGATTGTCTTTCTTAGCTGTTGTACGCAACCGTATTGGTCAAAACAAATGGTTACTGCGTGCGACTCTATATGGTATTCCATTACCATGGATTGCAATTGAATCAGGCTGGTTTGTTGCGGAGTATGGTCGTCAGCCGTGGGCAATTGGTGAGGTGTTACCTGTTTCGGTTGCACACTCTAACTTGACTACTCATGACCTGATCTTCTCTTTAGTCCTGATTTGTGGTCTGTATACGCTGTTCTTAATTGCTGAAATGTTCTTGATGTTCAAATTTGCTCGCAAAGGCCCTAGTAGCCTGAAAACGGGTCGTTACCATTTTGAACAGAAAAACAGTTCAACACACGACGTTCAGTAAATAGGAGTCCACTTATGTTTGATTATGAAGTTCTTCGATTTGTGTGGTGGATCCTTATCGGCGTTCTGCTGATTGGTTTTGCTGTCACGGATGGCTTTGACATGGGCGTTGGCTTCTTATTACCTATCTTAGGTAAAACGGATACTGAACGCCGTATCATGATTAATGCCGTTGCACCGCACTGGGATGGTAACCAAGTTTGGTTGATCACCGCGGGTGGTGCAATGTTTGCTGCATGGCCACAAGTCTACGCTGCTGCATTTTCTGGATTCTATGTTGCTATGATTTTGGTTTTAGCTGCATTATTCTTCCGTCCGATCGGTTTTGACTACCGTTCAAAACTGGAGAATCCAAAATGGCGTAGCATGTGGGACTGGGGTCTGTTTATCGGTGGTTTTGTTCCACCGCTAGTTATCGGTGTTGCGTTTGGTAACCTATTATTAGGTGTTCCACTGCAAATTGATAATCAACAGTATCTGACTTATACCGGTAATCTGTTTGGTCTGCTGAACCCTTATGGTTTGTTAGCGGGTGTTGTAAGTTTGATGATGATTGTTACCCAAGGTGCAACTTATCTACAAATGCGTACAGCAGGTGAGTTACATCTGCGTGTTCGTAAGACAACTTACCTAACTGCTTTAATAACACTGTTAGCGTTTGCTGGTGCGGGTGTATGGTTAGTTATGGGTATTGATGGTTATGCGATAACTTCAACTATTGATACTTATGGCGTATCTAACCCACTGAACAAAACTGTAGAAGTGGTTTCTGGTGGATGGCTGGTTAACTTCAATAACTATCCAGCGCTGTGGGCTCTGCCTGCTTTAGGCGTAGCACTACCATTATTTACAATGCTGTTCACGAAAGCAGATAAGAATGGATTAGCATTTGTTAGCTCATCTCTGACTATCGCATGTATTATTTTGACATGTGGCGTTGCGATGTTCCCATTCATCATGCCATCAAGCATTATGCCTAATGCAAGCTTGACCATGTGGGATGCAACATCTAGCTTGTTTACTCTACAGGTTATGACCGTTGTTGCTATCATTTTTGTTCCGCTAGTATTGGCTTACACTGCGTGGTGTTACTACAAAATGTTTGGCCGTTTGGACAAAAACTTCATCGAAAGCAACAAGCATTCACTGTATTAAGGAGCATAACATATGTGGTATTTCGCCTGGATTCTCGGCACTCTGTTAGCTTGTAGTTTTGCAGTGATTGCAGCATTAGCGCTAGAGCATTCTGAAGACTCTAAAGCTGCTAAAACAGCTAAAGATGGTGAGTAAATAATATGCTGGTGGATAAAACCTATCAGCTAATGGATAAGGGGCTAATAAGGGCCCTTATCCTTATTTTAGCGCTAGTGACTGCCGGTGCTGTGATGTGGGATCCAACCCTATTTGCAGCCAGTACCAGTTCATTTTTAATTTGGCAAGGGTTGCTGTTAATTTGGGCAACTTGTAGTTCGAT
This sequence comes from Providencia sp., assembly GCF_052096715.1. Taxonomy (NCBI): domain Bacteria; kingdom Pseudomonadati; phylum Pseudomonadota; class Gammaproteobacteria; order Enterobacterales; family Morganellaceae; genus Providencia; species Providencia sp. The sequence goes on along the minus strand of NZ_JBQDNB010000015.1, from coordinate 6,340 downwards.
GATTTTTGGTGTGGGTTTTAAACCTAAAAAAGTCATCTGGCGAGCAGTTTTTCATCCTCTTCCTGCTGCTATCATCCTTATCTGGGGACTGATTAGAGTCTTTAGTTAATCTATATTCGCTATAATTTGAGTTGTATGGTGATTACATTTACGTATTAAGTTATCAGGTTAATTTAAGTTAAGTGTGATATTTGGCTGTATTCGTTTGTCGATTACCTATAATTTTAATTATTTTGCGTATATTTACTCATTATGGGTCATCGTACCCATAATTATTTTTGATATCTTTACTTTCAAAGTGATTCCAATGCGGCACCGTCTTGCGTATAGTGGCACCGTTAATTGATTTAACCTAAGACGGAGTGGTTGCTATGTTATTTCGCTGGCCTGTTCGCGTGTATTATGAAGATACAGATGCGGGCGGTGTAGTTTATCATGCTCGTTATTTAGCTTTTTTTGAGCGGGCAAGAACTGAAATGTTGCGAAATAAAGGGATCAATCAGCAAAGCATGCTTACTGAGAACCTTGGCTTTGTCGTGCGTAGTATGACTATCGACTTTGTTAAAGGTGCTCGATTAGATGATCTGTTAGAAGTTGAAACACAAATTGTTGAAATGAAACGTGCCTCATTAATCTTTAATCAAAGGTTAGTTGATTCACAAGGTAATCTACTTTGTGGGGCAACCGCCTTAATTGCTTGTGTGGACATATCAAAAATGAAGCCTAAAGCGCTTCCTAAGTCTATTGTCGCGGAGTTTAAACAGTGACTGACATGAATATCCTGGATTTATTCCTAAAAGCTAGCCTATTGGTTCAGCTTATAATGTTCGTTTTGATGGGTTTTTCTATTGCATCTTGGGCCATCATTATTCAAAGAACAAAAATTTTAAATGCGGCAACGCGTGAAGCCGAAGCGTTCGAGGATAAGTTCTGGTCAGGTATTGAGTTATCTCGCCTGTATAAAGAGAGCCAAGCTCGCCGTGATGCCTTAAGCGGAACAGAGCAAATATTTTACTCTGGATTTAAAGAATTTGTTCGTTTACATCAAGCGAATATTCATGCTCCTGATGCTGTCCTTACCGGCGCCTCTCGAGCTATGCGCATTTCAATGAACCGTGAGCTTGAATCGGCGGAAGCTAATATTCCTTTCTTAGGTACCGTAGGGTCGATTAGCCCTTATATTGGTCTATTTGGTACTGTATGGGGAATCATGCACGCCTTTATTGCACTTGGTGCGGTAAAGCAAGCAACACTGCAAATGGTTGCACCGGGTATCGCTGAAGCACTTATTGCAACTGCTATTGGTTTGTTTGCTGCTATTCCTGCGGTTATGGCTTTTAACCGTTTAAACTTGCGCGTAAACAAATTAGAGCAAAGCTATGACAACTTCACGGAAGAGTTTCTGGCAATATTGCACCGTCAGGCATTCTCAGCTGATAAGAAATAAGACGGGGAGAAAAGCGAATGGCGCGCAATAGTAGACGCAAACGTGAGCTGAAATCCGAAATCAACATTGTTCCATTACTGGATGTTTTGTTGGTGTTGCTGTTGATTTTTATGGCGACAGCACCAATTATTTCTCAGAGCGTGGAGGTTGACCTACCGGATGCTACTGATACGCAAACTGTATCATCGAGTGATAATCCTCCGATTATCTTAGAGGTAGCCGGCGTGGATCAATATAATATGTTGATTGATGGAGATCGCTTAGAGCTACTTCCACCTGAACAGATTGCAGCTGAGGCTAAAGCACAGCTAGAGAAAAATCCGAAAGCGGTTTTCCTTATTGGCGGCGCTAAAGAAGTTCCTTATGATGAAGTCATTAAGGCGCTTAATATTTTGCATCGTGCAGGAATTAAATCTGTCGGCTTGATGACTCAGGCTATCTAGACTGAATTGTTTAGTTTGAATTCGAATTAGTCACGATTCTTTTTTTGGAAGCCAGCGTGGGAAAGACAAAAGAGAAAAAAGATAACTTAAATCGTTCATTGATCGTGTCGATAGTTCTGCACGTCCTTTTGATTGGTCTAATTGTTATAGGCTCTTTAGTTTCTGTCGTCAAACTTGGCGGTGGGGGAGAAGAAGGCACGGTTATAGATGCCGTGATGGTCGACCCCGGTGCGATTGTTGAGCAATATAATCAAACTCAGCAACAGCAAAATAGTGCCAAGCAGGCAGCTAAAGAGCGTAAAGAGAAAGAACAGAAACAAGATGCTGAGCTGAGGGAAAAGCAAGAGCAGGAACAAAAACGTCTGCAAAAGCTTGAAGAGGAGCGCATTAAAACAGAGCGCGAAACAGATAAGCAGTTAAAAGAAGCAGAAGAACAGCAAAAACAAGCAAAAGAAGCAGCGAAAAAAGCCAAGGAAGAGCAAAAAGTTGCTGAAGAAGCTGCTGCACAAGCAAAAGCTGAAAAAGAAAAATTAGTTAAAGAACAAACTGAAGCTAAGGCTAAGGCCGAAGCCCAAGCTAAGAAAGAAGCTGAAGCCACTAAGGCTAAAGCCGATGCAGAAGCGAAAGCAAAAACTGAAGCCGATGCTAAAGCTAAAGCTGAAAAAGAGGCTAAAGCTAAAGCGGACAAAGAAGCTAAAGACGCTAAAGCTAAAGCAGACAAAGAAGCTAAAGATGCTAAAGCTAAGGCCGCTAAGGCTAAAGCAGAAGCTGCGAAAAGTGCATCATCCGTTGATGACTTACTGGGTGACTTAACCGCATCAGGCCCAAGTAAACAAGGTGGAGAAGCCGCAGCAGGAAGTGGCGGTGGTAAAAAATCAGGCGCTTCCAACTCAGATGTGGATAGCTATGCAGGAAAAGTGAAAGCGGCGATCCAAAGCAAGTTCTATGATTCTGAAAGTTATCGTGGACGAACTTGTGATCTCCAATTGAAGCTTGCGCCGGATGGATTATTGGTTAGTATTACACCAAAAAATAGTCCAACTAATGACGCGGCACTATGTGATGCGGCAATTAGAGCAGCTAAACTTGCTACAATGCCGAAACCACCTAGTCGAGAGGTCTATGATACATTTAATAAAGCAGGTAGCACTGTAGTGTTTAAGCCTTAGTTTTCAATGAGTAAGTGTTTTTGTCATTGAAAAACTCATCGCAAAAGCATAAATAGTTTCTGTGCTATCTAGTTTTGTTATTATACCTTTGTTAAAATTCAGCGAATTATTGCGATGATGAATATTGCAGTAAGGGAGATTACGGATGAAGCAGGCTTTTAAAGTAGTTTTAGGGTTCCTAATGTTATGGGCTACTATTGCTCAGGCAGAAATACGTATTGAAATCACTGAGGGTGTTAATACCGCTCAGCCGATTGGTGTCGTGCCTTTTAAATGGGCAGGTGCTGGTGCACCACCACAAGAGGTTGGCATGATTGTTGGTGCTGATTTACGTAATAGTGGGAAGTTTAACCCAATTGAGCCAAGTCGTATGCCTCAACAACCTGGCACGGCTTCTGAAGTTATTCCTGATGCTTGGACTGCGTTAGGGATTAACGCGGTTGTTGTTGGTCAGGTACAGCCTGCTGCTGATGGTAGTTATGTTGTCAGTTATCAGTTAGTGGACGTTGCGGCTAACCCTGGCGCTGTACTTGCTCAAAATCAGTTTAAAGTAACCAAAGAATGGTTACGCTATGCAGCACATACTGCAAGTGATGAAGTATTTGAGAAATTGACTGGCATCCGTGGTGCTTTCCGTACCCGTATCGCTTATGTTGTGGTGAATAAAGGCGGTCAATATCCTTATGAATTACGAGTTTCTGATTATGACGGTTTTAACCAATTTACGGTTCACCGTTCACCAGAACCTTTAATGTCGCCAGCATGGTCACCTGATGGTGAAAAACTGGCTTATGTAACGTTTGAAAGCGGTAGTTCAGCTTTAGTTATTCAGACTCTATCAAGTGGCGCTATTCGCCAGGTTGCATCATTCCCGCGTCATAACGGTGCTCCTGCGTTTTCACCTGATGGGACTAAATTAGCTTTTGCTCTGTCAAAAACAGGCAGCCTGAATTTATATATTATGGAACTAGCAAGTGGGCAAATTCGTCAGGTAACCGATGGTCGCAGTAATAATACTGAGCCAACTTGGATGCCAGATAGCCAAACTTTAGTCTATACTTCAGATCAGGCGGGACGCCCGCAAATTTATAAAATGAATATTAATGGTGGTAGCCCTGAACGTGTTTCCTGGGAAGGAACGCAAAATCAGGATGCTGATGTAAGCCCGGATGGAACTTTCTTAGTGATGGTCAGCTCTGGGGGCGGTCAACAGCATATCGCCAAACAGGATCTGGCAACGAATAACGTTGAGTTTTTAACGAAAACGTTCCTAGATGAAACGCCGAGTATCGCACCTAACGGCACTATGGTAATTTATAGCTCCTCTCAAGGCTTGGGGACTATATTGCAGCTAGTTTCGACCGACGGGCGTTTCAAAGCGCGTCTTCCGGCTACCGATGGACAGGTAAAATTTCCTGCCTGGTCGCCGTATCTGTGATGCATAATAATAATGTGTGGCAAAATATTAAGGATCTAAACGATGCAACTGAATAAAGTGCTTAAAGGGCTGATGATCGCGTTACCAATCATGGCAGTCGCAGCTTGTAGCTCTAACAAAAACAATGACCAAGATGGTGTTGATACTTCTACAAATCAAACTAACACTGGTCTGTCTGCGGAAGAGCTGGCACGTCAGCAAATGGAACAGCTGCAACAGAACAACACTGTTTACTTTGGCTTTGACAAATACAACGTATCTCCAGAATACGCTGATATGTTAGATGCACACGCAGCATTCCTGCGCAGCAACCCATCAGTACGTGTTGTAGTTGAAGGTCATGCGGATGAGCGTGGTACTCCAGAATACAACATCGCGTTGGGCGAACGTCGTGCTAATGCAGTTAAAATGTACCTGCAAAGCAAAGGTGTTTCTGGTGACCAAGTTTCACTGGTTTCTTACGGTAAAGAAAAACCAGCTGTGTTAGGTCATACTGAAGCAGACTACGCGAAAAACCGTCGTGCAGTCATTGCATACTAATAGATAAGCGAAATTATCTATTATGAACAGTAACTTCAGACAACTCCTAGTTGGTCTGTCGTTATTGGTTGGCGTAGCGGTCCCTTGGACCGCTATTGCCCAAGCGCCAATCAACAATGTCGGATCGGGTTCGCCCGGAGACCGTCTCTCCCAGCTTGAGACTGCTGTTAGCTCTCAAGGTCAAATTCTGTATCAAATCCAGCAACAACTCGCTGATAACCAACGTGACATTGATATGCTACGTGGTCAGATTCAAGAAAGTGAATACAAATTGAATCAAGTTGTCGAGCGTCAAAAAGATTTGTACATGCAATTAGACAATGCTGGTGGCGGTAATTCAACTAACTCAACAGATGCAGCAGATACAAGTGCATCTAATGCACAATCACCTTCAGATGCCACACCAGCAGCGGGTTCCAATGCTGGTGGTAATGAAAAAGATGATTATAATGCGGCCGTTCAACTTGCGATGAACAGTAAATCAAAAGCTCAAATTGACGAAGCGATTGGTTCACTACAAGGGTTTATTAAAACCTATCCTAAATCGGGATATCTATCTAACGCTAATTATTGGTTGGGGCAGTTAAACTACAATAAAGGTAGCAAAGACGATGCAGCATTCTACTTTGCGACTGTAGTGAAGCAATATCCAAAATCCCAAAAGAGCAGTGAAGCTTTATATAAAGTTGGGCTGATCATGCAAGATAAGGGACAAAAAGATAAAGCAAAAGCTGTTTATCAACAGGTGTTAAAACAGTACCCGAATAGTTCTGGTTCAAAACTTGCTGAAAAAAAGTTGAGTACACTTTAATTCATAGCCCCGAAGACATATTCCCAAATATTTCGGGGTTATCCGTATGATAAGTGTGCATTCAGTCTTTTTTTTCAAAAAAATCATTGCACCATCGTCAGAAATCAGTATTATTAGCCGCCGTTGATACGAGAATAAGTTTACTCAGATGTTTGTGATAATCTTAGGTTTTTAACCGTATAAACGAGAATTAATTAGTAAGATTTTAATTAACTAGAAAACTTTAAGATGGGCCGTTAGCTCAGTCGGTAGAGCAGTTGACTTTTAATCAATTGGTCGCAGGTTCGAATCCCGCACGGCCCACCATCTTAAAGTTTTTTAGATTGTAAAAGTAGTAGAAAGTTTTAAGATGGGCCGTTAGCTCAGTCGGTAGATTAGTCGAGTTTTTGCAAGCTGGTTGCAGGTTCGAAATGAGCGAAGCGAATCATTCGAAGTAATAGAAAGTTTTAAGATGGGCCGTTAGCTCAGTCGGTAGAGCAGTTGACTTTTAAT